>CAIOLR010000100.1 GCA_903859135.1 uncultured bacterium
GGCTGGGTCTACATAATTGGGAACGCTTACTTATTTGGATGGCCATCGGGTTTATCATTTATTTGACATACGGCATCCGAAATAGTGTCATCAGAAGAGCTCAGCGAGAAAAGAAGTAGTAATCATCCAGATATTTTTCTGATGTAAACAAAAGGTCTCGGTTCATTCTGGGACCTTTCTAGATTTTATCCAATTGCTTTGAGCTTTTTTTAGGATATCCTAAGCAATAAATATGATCTAAGTTTGTTCTTGCATTGTAAGGTCTTTTTGATACATTGCCGCTCAGTTTTTATAGGTATTGAATCTAAATCTTTCTTTTTTTTAAATGTAGTCTAATAAAAAAACTTAAAATAAAATGCCATGAAATTCAAAAAATCTTTAGACCTTCTTCTGCTGGAGGCTTCAGAAAGTGGAGAGCTCACACTGAAACGTACTTTGGGCCTCGGAAATCTAATTGCTTTAGGGGTTGGAGGAATTATTGGAGCAGGTTTATTTGTACGAACAGCAGTAGCAGCATCAGATCATGCCGGTCCGGCTGTTACACTTGGTTTTATTTTAGCTGCCATCGGTTGTGCATTGGCCGGTTTGTGTTATGCCGAATTTGCATCCATGATTCCTATTGCTGGTAGTGCTTATACCTATACGTATGCTACGATGGGTGAAGTAATGGCTTGGGTAGTGGGTTGGGATTTAGTTTTAGAGTACGGTGTTGCTGCTGCTGCGGTTTCTATTGCATGGTCAGAGTATTTAAATCAGTTGCTCGCAACCTTTGACATCGCTATTCCTTACATGTTCTGTCATTCACCATTTCAAACCTCATTAGACGGTGTGCAAGGGATTATCAATCTGCCGGCTTTTCTTGTTATTGCCGTGCTTTCTCTTCTTTTGATACGTGGAACCAAGGAGTCTGTCGCACTAAATATTATCATGGTCATTTTGAAAGTGGCTGTGGTTGTCGCATTCATCACGATCGGATGGAGTTATATCAATCCCATCAATCATACACCCTATATTCCTCAAAATATGGGTGAGGTAAAATTAATGAATGGAGAAATAGGTTTTTGGGAACATATCACGAGTGGTGAGTTTGGTAAATTTGGTTGGGGAGGAATTGTGAGTGCGGCAGGAATTGTCTTTTTTGCTTTTATTGGCTTTGATGCCCTTTCAACAACCGCTCAAGAATGTAAAAACCCTAAAAAAGATATGCCTATCAGCATATTGGTTTCGTTGGCTATTTGCATGATTTTGTATATGCTTTTTGGTCATGTATTGACGGGAGTTGCCAATTACAAAGAATTCGAAACGGTAGGTAAGGAAGCGTCTGTATCGTATGCAATTAATACCTATATGCACGGTTATCATTGGTTATCTATATTAGTGACCGTGGCTATTTTGGCAGGCTTTACTTCGGGAATATTGGTGATGCTATTGGGACAGTCTAGGTTGTTTTTTAGTATGTCAAAAGATGGTTTGGTTCCAAAAGTATTTTCTGAGCTACATCCCAAATTTAAGACTCCCTATAAGTCAAATTTGATATTTCTTGCTTTGGCAGGACTATTTGCTGCTTTCGTGCCAGGAGATGTGGTGGGTGACATGACCAGTATTGGAACCTTGTTTGCCTTTGCATTGGTATGCTTAGGTGTGCTTATTTTACGCAAGACGGATCCTGATCGTCATCGTCCTTTTAAAACACCCCTCATGCCCCTTGTTCCTATTCTCGGAATTGCAGTGTGTGTTGTGATGATGTATGGTTTGGGAAGGCACAATTGGGAGCGACTACTTATTTGGATGGCTGTGGGCTTGGTGATTTATCTTACCTATAGCATTCGAAATAGTATCGTCCGAAAATCCCAGTAATAATTTCCAACTTTGTCCGAATCAGGATAGGAGAAATAAAAGGGATAAAAAAGATCACCTGTTTTCGTAGCCCAAATTCTTTTTATCTTCATATGCTTTTTATCCTGATTCAACCAAATAAGCCTTTTTTACAAAAAGTGCACTTTTAATTTTAATATCTCTGGACGATGATGCCTTATTTTAAATTTAGTTTCAATGAAATAATTTCTGTAACGATGATCCTGTTTGGGATTATAGATATTCTGGGAGCGATTCCTGTGATTATCCAGTTAAGAAATAAAGCAGGGCATATTCAGTCCGAGAAAGCATCTTTTGCCGTGCTGGTACTCATGATTGTGTTTCTATTCGTTGGCGAACAACTGTTGGGTGTGATTGGTTTAGATGTTTCCTCATTCGCGATTGCGGGCTCATTCGTTATTTTTTTCATCGCCATGGAAATGATTTTAGGCATCAACTTATTCAAGGAAGAGATGCCCGAAAGTGTTTCGATCGTTCCTTTGGCTTTTCCTTTGATTGCTGGTTCGGGAACGTTGACTACCGTTTTATCTTTAAAATCTCAATATGCCACGCAAGACATTGTTGTCGGTATCATTGTCAATGTAGTCTTTGTTTATTTTGTGCTTAAAAATACCTTCAGGCTCGAAAAACTATTCGGAAAAGCAGGTCTCAATGTACTGAGAAAAGCATTCGGCGTTATTTTGCTAGCCATTGCAATCAAACTTTTTAGATCGAATACTGGATTGTAATGAAGATGCTTTGCGAATGTGATCAGCCTTTTGTTGCGATGTAAAATAGATCAAAACAGCGATCATCTGCTTCGCTTAAAAAATGGTCTTGATGGGTGATGTCCGACACCAGATGCTGATTTTGGCTTAAAAGTTTTTTTCGATTGAGCCGATTGAGGATGTCGTACGGCATCTGTAGAAGCCATCTGGGTAGTCGGTATTGAAGTTTGAAAATATCGAATTTTGTTATCCGCTCTACAGACTCTTTGTTTTTAGAATAATACTCCATCACCTTCTCATTCCCAAAAACACCTAATGTCTTAACAGATTCAAACTTGTTGCGCAACAAGTTTTCGAGCTGTTTCACGGTATATTCTCTGACGTGCCACGGATTTCTAGTCAAAGACATTTTACTGTTGGGCGTTGTCACAATCAGCTTTCCACCACGTTTGAGTACTCGGCGTATTTCATCAACAAAGGCTTTATCCTTGTTAATATGTTCAATCACTTGGAAGGTAATCACAAAATCAAATTCGTTATCAGGAATGCCTGTCAAAGGAGGGATATTCATCTGAACGAATTGAATTTTATTCGCTTCATGATCTGGTAAAGAGAAGTCAGTTTTATGCTTATCAATCGTAACGAATTGGTCCGCTTTATCTGCAATTAGTTTTAGGCCATAACCGCTACCCGTACCAATTTCAAGCACTTTGCCGTGTACGAGTTTGGCCGACTCCAAATAGGCAAGTAGTGATCGTTGGTAAATGACATGGTCAGATGAGTCATTGTGTGCTACTCGTTCGGCCGTTTGTAGAAGTTTCATATTGGATTAGTCAAAAATGGAACAGGATTTTTATCCTGTTTGATTGAAATGCCAAAATTATTCTTTTTATATGGAAGGGTACATTTAAAATTGTTGCAAATTTATAATTAGGTCGATGTTCTTAATGCCATGGCCAATAAACCATCATGAGTATCGCTCAGAAACCCTGAACTTAGCGAAGCGATCTCTTGAACACCTAAGAAAACAAACACTAGTGAAAAATTCAGTTCATGGTAGCTTCATGGCAGATAAAAAAAACAAATTATACCCATGAAATCTTTATTTTCGCAAATCGATTTTCTGATTATGGAAGAACTTGAATTGAGCTCAGCCTCAAAAAAAACGAAGACTATTTACATTTCAACAGTCATCAGCATCACGTTGGTACTGCTTATGGTAGGATTTCTTGGGCTAATTTTGGTTCATGCAAAAAAACTATCAGACCATGTAAAAGAGAATATGGTCTTGAATATTATTGTAAATGATGGAGCTAAAGAAGAAGATATTTTTGCTCTACAAAAACAAATAAATGCGAATCCAGCTGTTCTGCAAACGAAATACATCGGGAAGGAAGCTGCCGCTCGCAACCTAACAAAAGATTTAGGAGAAGATTTTGTGGAGTTTTTAGGTTACAATCCGCTACTCTCATCTGTGGATGTTTATTTGAAGGCAGATTATGCCAATAACGAAAGCATGAAGATATTTACTGAGCAGCTATTGAAGACCCCTTTGGTAAAAGAAGTGATCTATCAGCGGTCGCTTATTCAAATAGTGGATCAGAACATCCGAGAAATTAGTCTTGTTATTTTGTCATTCACCATCATATTGCTTGTGATCTCTGTTGCACTGATCAATAATACCATCCGTTTGGCGATTCATTCACAGCGTTTTTTGATCAAAAGTATGCAACTCGTGGGTGCTACAAAAGGATTTATACGTAAGCCTTTTATGAAATACAGTGTTATCCACGGATTATTAGCGGGCATTATTGCTGTTGTTTTGTTGCTTTTTACGCTATATGTTGCACAACAACAAATTCCAGAAATACGCACACTCAGTAATTGGACTCAGTTTATCGACGTATTTGCATTGGATATAGGTATCGGCATTTTGATCTCTGTGCTGAGCACCTATTTTGCAGTGAGTAAGTACCTTCGTTTACACATTCATGACCTCTATAGATAATGACAAAGAATATCCCGAGTGCCGAAACAAAAACAGAACCATTTGTATTTGGAAAAAATAATTACCGTCTCATGCTGATCAGCATTGCTGTAGTTGCTCTAGGTTTTATCCTGATGCTTGGAGAGACTGATATTTACGATTTTCGTAAAATAGTTTTAGCACCCATTGTTGTGTTAGTAGGTTTTGCAATTGGCTTTTTCTCTATTCTTAGAAAGCCCAAATACTCAAAGTAATGAATATCGTGGGGTATATGTTAGATGTAGCTGTGACGGTGTGATTTGATGGACGAACAAAGACTAAAAAATATCGATTTTAATTTTTCAGAGGGGGAGATGTTACTCATCAATAAACCCTATCAGTGGACGAGTTTTGATGTGGTCGGCAAAATTAGAAATGCACTCAAACCTTTAAAATTAAAGGTGGGTCATGCTGGAACATTGGACCCTTTGGCTACAGGTTTACTCATTGTTTGCACAGGTAAACTCACGAAAAAAATAGACGAATTTCAAGCGCAAGAGAAAGAGTATACAGGTACGATGGTTCTTGGGGCTACCACCCCGTCCTACGATATGGAGACAGAAGTGGATCAAACATTTGATTGGAGTGTCCTTACTGAAGTTCAAATCAAAGAAGCAACTCGGAACTTTATGGGTGATATAGAACAATATCCACCAGCGCACTCGGCGGTAAAAGTAAATGGCGAACGCTTGTATGTAAAGGCTAGGCTAGGGGTGGCTGTCGAGCTAAGGTCACGTCAAGTAAATATCACTGCATTTGATATCACGCGAGTTGATTTACCTGAAATCGATTTTCGAGTCGTATGCAGCAAGGGGACTTATATCCGCTCCCTCATTCATGATCTGGGTAAGGTGTTAAACAATGGGGCTTATCTTTCGAAATTGAAGCGCACTAAAAATGGGAATTATAGTCTCAGTGATGCCTTCGAAGTAGTCGATCTGGTGAACCAGATTAGGGTGTTAAAAGAAGACGGAAAATTGAAGTAGTTTTGCTTCAATGGTATATACATGAAAATTTATAATCACATTGATGAATTTTACAAGATAGATGGTGCAGCGGTTACCATTGGTACATTTGACGGTGTGCATTTGGGTCATCAAAAAATAATTAGTCGATTACAAACACTAGCTAAGCGGACTGGAGCAGAAACGGTGGTGCTTACTTTTTTTCCACATCCACGGATGATTTTGCACCCAGAGGACGTTAATATCCGGCTTATTTCTACGATGGTTGAGAAGGCCCAGCAGCTCGATAAGCTAGGCATTGACCATTTAATCATCACTCCTTTTACCCGTGATTTTTCTAACCTCAGTCCGCAAGAATATATCAAAAATATGTTGGTCGATAAGATCGGTATGAAACATATAGTGATAGGCTATGACCACCGGTTTGGCAAAAATCGAGCGGGGGAATTGCAACATCTACAGCAGTTTGCCCCCATGTATGGATTTGAAATAGAAGAAATATCCCAACAGGATATCAATGATGTGGCTGTGAGCTCTACCAAAATTCGTCATGCTTTGCTCGATGGTGATGTGAAAACAGCTCGAGAGTTTCTAGGCTATCCCTTCCATCTAACGGGGAAAATAATTAGAGGCGATCAGATCGGTAGAAAAATAGGTTTTCCTACAGCAAATATTTTTGTTGATGAAAGTTACAAACTGATTCCAGCAGATGGGATTTATGCCGCAGAAGTGGAAATACGAAAAGATGAAAGCCAAGAGTCAAAGATGATCTCATTAAAAGGCATGGTCTACATCGGGCACCGACCGACTGTTAATGGTATGACGCGGAATATCGAAGTCCATATTTTTGATTTTGGGCAAGATATTTATGATCAATGGATTCGGATTTATTTTATAAATTTTGTGCGCGAAGATCAGAAATTTAATTCTTTGGAAGAGCTGCGCGTTCAGCTTGGGGAGGATGAGAAAGTGGTGAGAGCTTGTTTTTTAGAATCGTGACTCATTTTCGATGGTGAAAAATCACGAGGTGTTTACTGATTTTAGTAGACTTAAATCTGCTTATTTTGTCTTTTGCACCTAAACCAACGAAGAATTTAACAAACGCATTAACTTTACATATTCAATAAGCATCATTTGGAATGGAAATCAAGGCTGGAGACCTGTTAGCCCAGATTAATAATCCTGCTGACCTACGAAAATTTGGGGACGAGGATCTGGAACAAATATGTGCCGAACTTCGGCAATTTATTGTGGATACAGTGTCTGTTAACGGGGGACATTTTGCTTCCAGTTTGGGAGTGGTCGAGCTCACGGTCGCTTTGCATTATGTCCTCAATACACCGTACGATCAGTTGGTATGGGATGTCGGGCATCAAGCCTATGGACATAAAATACTGACGGGGCGTCGTGGCAATTTTCATACCAATCGAGTTTATAAAGGCCTCAGTGGATTTCCAAAACGATCGGAGAGCGAATATGATGCCTTTGGTGTTGGACATTCTTCGACATCTATCTCTGCAGCCTTGGGTATGGCAGTCGCATCCCATTATAAAGGAGAAACAGATCGCCAGCATGTAGCCGTTATTGGTGACGGGGCAATGACCGCAGGACTTGCTTTTGAAGCCTTAAATCATGCGGGTATCGAAAACTCTAATTTGTTGGTGATCTTAAATGATAATTGCATGTCTATCGACCCCAATGTGGGGGCATTGAAAGAATATCTGACCGATATAACGACTTCGAAACCCTATAATCGATTCAGAGATGATATTTCGTATGTCTTGGAACAAATATCTAAATTGGGACCAAATACCCACGAAATAGTCAAAAAAATTGAAAAAAGTATCAAAGGAAGCCTACTCCAAAGAAGTAACTTTTTTGAGGCCTTGAAGTTTAGATATTTCGGTCCCATTGCAGGGCATGATGTAAAGCATTTGGCAAAAGTAATTCGGGACTTACGAGATATACCTGGTCCAAAACTGCTTCATTGTGTGACTGTCAAGGGAAAGGGCTATAATTTAGCAGAGCAAGACCAAACGAAATGGCATTCGCCCGGTTTGTTTGATAAGATCACAGGAGAGATTAAGAAAGTAATTTTCGATAAGCCACAGCCCCCTAAATATCAGGATGTGTTCGGTCACACATTGGTTGAGTTAGCTGAAAAAAATTCGAAAATCATGGGGATCACTCCAGCAATGCCTTCGGGGTGCTCATTAAACATCATGATGAAAGCAATGCCTAATCGTGCTTTTGACGTGGGAATTGCTGAGCAACATGCGGTCACTTTTTCGGCTGGACTTGCTACCCAAGGAATGATCCCTTTTTGTAATATCTATTCCAGTTTTATGCAAAGGGCCTACGATCAGGTCATACACGATGTGGCATTGCAAAAATTAAATGTTGTTTTTTGTTTGGATCGGGCGGGGGTAGCTGGTGCTGATGGAGCTACCCATCATGGGGCTTATGATTTGGCATATATGCGATGTATTCCCAATATGATTGTTTCGGCCCCGATGAATGAGGAGGAGCTACGTAACTTAATGTATACTGCACAGCAGGATGATATGGGACCCTTTTCGATACGATACCCACGTGGTACTGGTGTCATGATTGATTGGAAGCGTCCATTAAAAGTGTTGAAAATAGGAGAAGCTCAAACCATATGTGAAGGAGAAGATTTGGCCATTTTAACGATCGGTCATATTGGAAACGAGGCGATAAAAGCTTGTTCGGAATTAAAAAAAGAAGATATCTTTCCTGCACACTATAACATGCGTTTTGTTAAACCCCTTGATGAGACATTGCTACATAGCATCTTTAGAAAATTTGAGCATGTAATCACTGTGGAGGATGGTTGTTTGCAGGGTGGGATGGGGAGTGCCATTGTTGAATTTATGATTGATCATGGCTACAGCTCGAAAGTAACCCGATTGGGGATACCTGATCGAATCGTAAATCATGGCGAACAACCTGAACTTTGGGCTGAATGTGGGTATGATGCGGCTGCTATTGCAAAAACTGTAAAAAAGCGAATGCTTGATAAAATATCTGCTGTTCGCAAGGTTGAGCTCTAATGAGTGACTGTGACTGTGGATTGAGTTATATTTCCCCATTCCGCTTCCTTGCAAACCACTCAGCTGTCAGTAGAGTTAGTATCAAGAAGAAGATCCATTTGATATGAATTAACTCTTCGTATTTACGATCTTCGAAAGATATTGTTTTCACGCGCTCGTTTATTTGAATAAGCTTTGGTAATTCGTCAAGCTGGCTTGGATAAAGCATTTTACCACCACTTTGTTGCGCTAGGCTGTGTAATAATTGATGATTAGCTATTGTTTGTTGGAATTCTACTTGTTGTTGTGAAATAACGAATTTCCCCGTCGCGGTATATTTTTTATTTCCCAGATTTGTTCTTGCCTGGTAGTCATATTCTCCAGCAGGTAAAATTCCAGCATCAAGCACATAGGCATTTCCCGATTTGGAAAATAAGTATGAATAGCTTTTGCCATTGTTTTCTTTCAATGTAACGCTTACATCAGGCGTGTTTTGCAATTCGTACGCATCATTATATAATTCGGCGTTGAGTATGATATGCTCACTTTCATCAAATGTGTTTTTGGGAGAGTAAACTCTGAATTTGCGTTTATCATCTCTGCTAGACAAATACTGAATGGTTTTACTGATTAGTTCATCTACGCCCTCATGGGTCCCCGTTTCTTGAAATTCCTCCAATCGATAATGCCATATTCCTTCCCCAGCTAAAATGCCAATCTTACGTTGACTATCGTTGCCAAAAACCAACAAAGGCATATTGGTTGCCACTTTCCCAATTTGTTGGCTCAAAGCGACCGCGCTAGGACCTTTAATACCATAATTTCCGAAAGGAGCTTGTAAAGGAGCGAAATTTTGCAGCTTAGTTTTTGCGGCCTCGCTGAGTGTGAAGGCATAAAAATCGGGCTGCACTTTAGCAATTGCTTCTTGCATGGCACCTGAGGAAGTGATCCCCAACACATTTTGTGCCGTAGAAAAAGCAGAGATATTGGATTGTCCCCCCAAAATAAAGAGAAGAGGTTTGCTAGAAACACGTTTTAAAATATCTGGTGCGGGGTTCGTAACCGAAGGGATTTGATGCAAAATAATCAGACTGGCCTTCGCAATCGCATCATCACTTACTTGATCAGCGAGTTCAACCTTTGCTTCATAATTTTTGTTGATATCGATAGATTCTTTCAGTGCACTTAAATCAGGATGTGGAGCATTTGCAATGATGAGGACATTCTCTTTCCCATCCAGCACCTCAACAAAAATGGTTTGTGAATTATTTTTAGTAGACAACTCTTTGTCGATGGGTGACACACTGATGGTATAGTGTTGTATGCCCTTATGCTTTGCTTGCAATAGGGTTGGGATTGTCGTCCTATATTCGTTTGAAGCAATGGAGATGGGTTGTGAAAATACGATTCCTGAATTGTCTGAAACGGTTAGTTTGCTGGTCAACCCTTTGGCTTGATAGGCTTCAATGAGTACCTCGATTTGAAACTGATTGCCCAGATATACTAGATTATTGTAATTGATGTTCGCAATCAGAATATCTCGTTTGGGTATGGTGTCGCCTAAAGCAATAGTATAGATGGGGGCTTTTAAGTCCTTGCTTTCATACTGAGGATTTGTGCCACGATTGTATATTCCATCGGTAGCTAAAATAACAGCACCCACATTCCGATTTGCAAATTGATTGTTTGCTAAGCGAAAAACAGCAGAAATATCACTTAGTTTACCACTAAAATTAAGATCTAAGCCTTTTTTGACATCTCCACTAAAGTTAAAAGAGCGCACTTCGTAATCAGAAGCTAGTTTTTTCTCTAGTGATCGAAGTTGGGATGTGTACTGTTCTAGATTGAATTTCGTAGGTTTTGCAAATGCAATAGATGCCGAATTATCCTGAGCTAGGATGATAATCGGTTTTTCAATCGTTCTGTTAATTCTTTTCACTAAAGGAGCAAAGAGCAAAAAAACCAAAATTGTGATCGCTAAGGCACGTAAAGCAAAAAGACTTTTTTGTAAAGTATTGCTCAGATGAGTTTGACTTCGATACAACATGTATGCGTAGCCAAGGCCAATCAGCAAACAAACTAATAGCCACAAGAAAGTAAGGAGTGTGAATTCGACCATAAAATGATGCGTAATATATGGCAAAATAATATAAAATGCCACCCAGTAACATGGTTTTGTGTGATCGCAGATTCAACTCTGCCAATGCAACTTTTTAATTCAAAGATGAGAAGAAAACATCTTTAGGAGCAGCAAAGCTTAATTTTTCACGAGGTCTTTTATTAAGCTTAGAGCCTGTTTAAATTTTATTCAACAATAATTTTATAGCGGATAGTTTGGTCATATATTCTGCAGAATCGATCAATAGCTCATAGTTTCTACACA
>CAIOLR010000101.1 GCA_903859135.1 uncultured bacterium
GGCAATGAATTTTAAGCGAATAATGAACATCTTCAAAAGGAAGATGGCCTTTTTATTCCATTTTTTTCAAGACTTATTCTTTTCTGCCTGCACTTTTTTTTATCCCCAAAAATTAAAAATCACTTTTTGAGGACCGACTATTTAGTGATAATAATTTCTATACTATCTTTGTGACCAATGGATGTGTTATTTTTCAATATGTTAAATTGGGTAGGTCCCAAAAATATTCTAGAGGCGTTGGGCGTAATCGCTGGAGTTTTATGTGTTTATTTTGCCGCAAAAAATAATATTTGGAGTTGGCCTATAGGGCTAATTAGTGTAGCAATTTATATTGCTGTTTTTTGGGAAGCTAAATTGTATGCAGATATGGGTTTGCAGTTTTATTTCATGATTACTAATTTCTATGGTTGGTATTTTTGGAGCCGTAAATCTGTATCAGTACCGAAGGTAAAGGTTGGAAGGATTACCAAAAAAGAGATTCAACTTTCGGTGGTAGCAATTGTTGTTTTTACGATAGTATTGGGGTTTCTATTAAAGTATGGAACAGATGCATCTTTCCCATACATCGATAGTTTTTGTACAGCGTGTAGTTTAGTTGCTCAAGTTTTTCTGGCCCGGAAAGTACTAGAAAATTGGCTGATATGGATTTTTGTTGACCTGATTTACGTGGGTGTCTATGTTGTCAAGGGCTTAGATCTTACCGCAGCGATGTATGCACTCTTTATTTACATTGCATTGATCGGGTATTTGGATTGGCGTAAAGAATTCAAACAGTAGGGGCAGAGATTTTTTTGTCCTCATGCAAGGATTTCTCTCCCCAAAAGAATCTACCCAAAATTTCTTTTCTCAAAGATTGTTGCCCAGTAGATGATGCTCTGGCTCGAAAGGGCACGTCCCGAAAAATATGCACCTTTGTCGCATGCTAAACAGAGTAATCAATAAAAAAAACCATTCTTCACCCGTGAAACAAAATCAGCTATTAGCTCTATTGAGCGCATTTATTTTATGGCTTGCATGGCCCCCAACCCCATTGACCAGTCCAATTTTATTAGTTGCTTTGGTGCCCCTATTATTGGCAGTGGAGCATATTATCCAATCTGATCAGACTAAAAAAGGTGCTAAAGTTTTTTGGCTTTGTGCTCCTGTTTTTTTTCTGTGGAATGCGGCATGTACATATTGGATATTCAACTCCTTATCCTCGGCTATGCCCGTTGGGATTGCTGTGCTAGTTATATTGCTTCCATTTGGAACAGCCACCTTGTTTATGACATCTTGTTTCTGGTTGTATTATCGCCTAAGGCGAATGACGACCAGAATATGGAGTTACATCGGTTTAACTTGTTTTTGGATAGGTTACGAGTTTCTGTATCAAAGTTGGGATGCTCCTTTCCCTTGGATGACTTTAGGAAATGGGTTTGCCCAGAGCCATCAATTGGTACAGTGGTACGAATATACGGGGGTGTATGGGGGTACTTTATGGGTTTTGATAGCCAATATTTTGATTTTTGAAACCTATAAAAGCCTCATTTCTTCAAAGAATATTGAGCCTGTCAAAATGGAGCGGGGCGGGGTGAGGCTGTTGTATGCCAGTGTTTTATTTGTATTTATCCCAATGCTTATCTCTTTGGTTCTTTATTTTAGTCATCAAGAGAAATCGAATCCTGCTAATGTGGTGGTTGTTCAGCCCAATGTAGACCCTTACATGAAGTATACATTAAATCCTATTGTGCAAATACAAAATCTCATTCATCTTTCTGATTCGATAGGACAGGCGAATACGGAATATTTTATTTGGCCAGAAACAGCCATTCCTGATTTTAGCAATGAAGATGCTATTCGCAGCAATATTAATTATGTAGCTATTCGGTCATTTTTAAATAAATATAAAAATGGGAATGTCGTTTCCGGGATTGAGAGTTACGTGCTGTATGACTGTGCTAAAACATATACAGCACGTTTGGACACCATTTCGGGGAAATACGCAGATAGTTTTAATGCTGCCATACAGATTGAGAATTCTGCTGACGTTCAATTTTATCATAAGTCTAAACTGGTACCTGGTGTGGAAACATTGCCCTTTGCGTCGGTTCTGGGTTTTCTAAAACCTGTATTCGCCAAATTAGGTGGGGCAACAGGAAGATATGGAAAGCAGGAAAGAGCGAGTGTGTTTTATTCGCAAAGTGGGATTGGTGTCGCACCTGTCATTTGTTATGAATCTATTTGGGGAGGATATGTGGCTGATTATGTGAAACAGGGTGCACAGTTCATTGCTATTATGACGAATGATGGTTGGTGGGGAAATACGTCGGGCAAAAATCAGCATCTAGAATATGCCAAATTAAGAGCCATCGAAACCCGACGTTGGGTTGCACGCTCTGCCAACACAGGAATTTCGGCTTTTATTAATCAGCGTGGCGATGTGGTGAAACAATCTCAATGGTGGGTGTCTGCTGCCTTGAAAGAGGATATTAATCTAAATGATCAATTAACATTTTACGTTCAACATGGAGACTATATCGCATATGCTGGGTGGTTTGGCTGCGGATTATTTGGCATGATTTTATTCATTGGGGTATTTCGAAGAAAGGAGGTTTTTTAAAACAAAATATCTTTTTAGTTGTTTTTTTATTCTTTTAATTAAATTAATTACATTCATTAGCAATTGTTCCGCTGTTTGTACGCTATTTATGGAGTTGTGTATGTCTTTGGTTGATATTTGTTAATTTATATGAATTTTTATTTATTTAAAAGAAAAAACATGAAAAAATCAACTTATTGTATTCAATTAGTCTGTTTCTACTGGTATTTGCTTGTAAAAAACAACAGGTCGAGCCAGAAACGAAAGTGCTCGTCAAAAATGAAAAAGGTATGGTTACAAAGGCTAGTATTGATAGCTATATCACAAGCACGATGAAAGCACACAATGATTTCAAGTGGGCTTATGCCAATGACGAAATAGTTTGGAGTGCCTTAAATCAGTCTGACAAGATTTTATCCATAGGGTACAAGCCAGCTGGCTGGACGAGTATTGATGTGACCACCAACATACAAACGATCGATATCCAATCTCAACAATGGCAGGAAATAAAAAAACAAATCCTACAACTAGTTTGGGAAGAGGAACAGAAAAGTCGACCTAATCTGAAGATAGAAGATCTGGAAGTTTGGCCAGAGAAATACTTACCTGTAGTTTGTGTTTCAGCTCAGAACTTAAGCACTATCAAAAAATTGCGGCAATCTCCATTGGTTCGCTATGTCGAGCCAATAGGGTATTATTACACTGCAGAGCCACATAATCATGGAGGTAGTGAATTGCAAAGCATTGTTGGTTTCGGTTGTACTGGAGCTCTTCCTTATTCTGGAAATTTGCTCCCAGGCATAGATTATAATTTAATTTCACCTTCAGCCAAGGCCTCTTGGAACTATAGTTATCATAATATAGAATCAGGGTGGAGTGTGAGTAGTGGAAAAGGTATCAAAGTAATGGTTATTGATACAGGATGCAGCTTGAGTCAAGAAAATTTAAACACCAGTTTTAACCAAGGGGAATCCTTTGGCCGTACTGTTGAACATCTGGTAACTCTATCCAAGAAAACTTTTTTTAATATTTCCTATGGTTCAAATGAAACCCCACAAGATATTTGTGGTCATGGAGCCGAGATGTCGGGTGTGGTTGCTGGGCCACGAGGTGTTGATGGTAGTACCTGTGGCGTTGCTTACAATTGTGACTTAGTGACAGTACGAGCAGCAGCGGATGTGATATTGGCCGAAAGCCGTGAAGCAAAGGGTGTTGCCGATGCTTTTAATATGGCAGCTAACAGAGCTGATATTAAGATTATCAGTATGAGCATGGGCTATCCATTTTATATATCTCAAGTTGCCGATGCGGTAAAAAATGCAGCTGACCGTGGTAAGTTAATTTTTTGTGCTGGAGGAACATCCACCCGTTGGACGAACTGGGGCTGGGTCGGATTCCCGGCTAATATGCCAGAGGTAAATGCGGTTACTGGAATTCAGGATAACTTGAAGGTGAGATGTGATATTTGTCACGAAGGACCTCAAGTAGACTTTGTAGTTGTGATGGAGAAAAGTAGCAATAAGCTAAAATCACTTAGCTTGGCAATGAGTGGGGCTATTCCATCCATCACTGGGGGGTCATCTGCAGCAACTGCCAGCATGGCTGGTATGGCCGCTATGGTTTGGAGTAAGTTTCCTAATAAGTCGGCTGTAGATATTTTAGGTATTCTAAAAGCTTCATCTGTTAATCCAAGTAATAATCCCAACTGGGGTGCTGGACTTGTAAAAATGGATAAGGCACTGGGGATTAGTCAGTCAGGTACAACGCGCCATTTCTCGCGGCCAATAGCTGGTGCTTGGTAATATTACCTCATTTGACAAGCTCACTCAGTGGATTTTGCGAGCTTGTCAAATGATGATTAAGACAAATACTTCCCGACGATAGGCATCCGTCTACCTAAGCCAAATGCTTTTGGAGACACGCGTAAGATCGGTGGTGTTTGATATCGTTTGAATTCAGCCATATTCACCAATTTTAATATACGATAGACCAAAGTTTCATCAAACCCAAGTGAGATGATTGCCTTAGGGCTCTTTTTTAGCTCAATGTATTCGAATAAAATTTGATCCAATATATTATACTCGGGCAATGAGTCTGAGTCTTTTTGTCCAGGTCGTAGTTCGGCAGATGGTGGCTTAATTAATATATTTTTGGGAATAGTTTCTTGGTCTCGATTGATGTATGCACAAAGTTCATAAACCTGCATTTTGTAAATGTCACCAATAACGCTGATGGCTCCAGCCATATCACCATAAAGTGTTCCATAGCCCACAGCGAGTTCACTTTTATTGGACGCATTGAGTAGGATGTAGCCGAATTTATTAGACATAGCCATGAGCGTGACTGCACGACAACGTGATTGAATGTTTTCTTCGGCAATGTTAAAAGGTAGGTCATTAAACAGAGGTGTCATCATGGCATCAAATGCAGCAACAGCTTCTTTTATGGGAATAATTTCGTGTTTGCATCCCAAATTTTCGACCAAATCTAGGGCATCTTTTATAGAATGGTCGGATGAAAACTCAGAGGGCATGAGCACAGCCATGACGTTTTCGGGTCCCAAAGCTTTGCTAGCGAGTGTACACACCAGCGCAGAGTCAACACCTCCAGATAAACCCAAAATCGCTTTGCTAAAACCCGATTTCATAAAATAATCGCGAATACCCAAAATCAAAGCATCATGAATGAGTGATATGTCGCTTTCTGTATTGAGCAGCCTCACTTCTGGAGAGGATAGGGTGAGATCTTTAGTTTTGTCTGGGTGAACATAGATCAAGTCTGCATCAAGAACCCTCTCCTCTAGAGCGGGTATGGTGAGACTATAATACTGTATGGCTTCCGTAAAGCAAGGCATTTCATCGAGCAATTGTCCTTGATTATTAAATACCAGCGAACGGCCATCAAAAATGATTTCTGTTTGGGCACCTACCTGATTCACATAAAAAAGAGGCAGCTGGTATTTACGGCAATTGTTTTCCAAAACCGATATGCGTTCTTGGTGATGCTTGTATGAAAAAGGGGAGGCGGCGATATTGATCATTAAATTTGGTTTTTCTTTGATCAAAATATCCATGGGCGATTTTATATAAAGCGGATTGTTATTGATATTCCAAAGATCCTCACAAATGGTTAGGGCAATTTTAAAACCCATAAAATCAACACAGCGGAGTTTGGTAGATGCGGCTGGTTCAAAGTAGCGGTACTCGTCGAAGATATCGTAGTTTGGCAAAAGAGCTTTGCATACGGTAGCTTTTATTTTTTTATGCTCGATAAAAACAGCAGCATTGTACAAATCCTTTCCTTTGGGATCTGTATTTCTGATAGGGGCTCCAATAATGCAGGCGATGTTCTCGCAAGCCGAGGCTATCTGTTCAACAGCATGTTCACACAGATCGATGAAATTTGCAAACTCTAAAAAGTCCAGGGGAGGATATCCACAGATGGCCAGCTCGGCAAATACAATCAAGTCGGCCTCTTGTTTCTTTGCTTGTTCAATAGCCTGAATGATTTTTTGGGTGTTTGCTTCGAAGTTGCCGATGTGGTAATTAAGTTGAGCTAATGCGATCTTCATGTACAATTGTATAAATTAGCAGATAATCTTTGAATGATGAAATACACGCGAATTTACCTGTTTTTTTTGATCACTCTTATTTTAGTTTCTTGTCATAATCACCCAGATGTAGATGTGAGTAAGGTTCAGTTGAACCTAAAGATTGAGCGATTTGACCAGGAAATGGCAAGTTTGTCGCCTATAAATGTCGCTACGAAAGTACCTGCATTACAGAAAAAATATGGTCGTTTTTACAACGACTACATGGAGCGTATGTTGGAGGTTGGATCAACTTCAGATACTGCTTGTTATAAACTGTTGCGCGTTGTGTTGCAGAACAAAGATTATTTGGAATTAAAATCGTCGGTGGCAAGTACTTTTCCGAATTTGGACCAAACAGAAATCGAACTGAATGATGCATTTAAACACATTCTCTATTACTATCCCAAACAAAAACCACCTCGACTCATTACTTTTCTGTCAGGATTTGCCGTTCAAACGCCTATTGGAAACGATTATATTGGTATCGGATTGGATATGTTTTTAGGGGCAGATTCCAAATTTTACCCCGCTCTGCGTCAGAATTTGCCACAGTATATCACCAGACGTTTTACACCACAAAATATCACTCCAAGGGTGGTGGAAGTATTTATTCGTGAAAATATGTTTCCAGAGGAGGACAAAGATCGTTCTCTGTTGAGTAAAGCTGTTTATAACGGAAAGATATTGTATTGCATGGGTGCCATGATGCCTAATGTGGCTGACACCTTAAAAATAGGCTATAAAACCAAACAGTTGGAATGGTGTAAAAATAACGAAGCAAGTATTTGGGCTTATTTTCTAGATAACGATTTGCTTTATGAAACAGATTATCTGAAAATCCAAAAATACCTCTCTGAAGCCCCCTTCACTCCCGGACTTGGAAATCAATCAGAATCAGCACCTAAATTAGGTGTCTGGATTGGGTGGCAAATTGTGAAACGGTTTATGGATAAAAATCCTAAAATGACCTTGCAACAGTTGATGGCAGAGAAAGATGCCCAGCGGATTCTCCGACTATCAAACTATAAGCCTAAATAAATTTTCTAGAAGGGTATATTATTCGGTGCTATTTGGTTTGGAAATACGGGTGATTATTTATCGCGTATCGTTACAATAACAATTAATGGGTTACGTTTTGGTAAAAGTCGTTTGATACTAGCGTAATGATTTATTTTATCCAATCTCACCCTGTTGTACTGGTATATCCTCGCTCCCAGCTGATCCATAAATGTTTGCTGTTGTGTTGTTTTCTGCTTTTAATTCTTTCCTGTAAAAAAGAACAAGCTGTGATGGTGACGGCCAATTACAACTACGTGATTGTTGATCATAATTTTACAGTTCCTGTGCGGGTTGATTTTGCCAATAGCTCCAAAGGTGCCGAGCATCATCGGTGGACTTTTGAAGGAGGTACGCCAGCATTATCTACCAAAAAAGATCCAGGTATCATTACATTTTGTAATGCTGGTGCACATAGGGTCACGTTAGAGGTTTGGAATGATGACGACCGTCAAATAAAAACGACCACACTACAGTTGGATAGTGCCGTGTCCACAGGTTTTGATGCCCGTGTACGGATCAATAATTTTGCACCCGCACAGGTTCAGATTGCGAATAAAACAATTGGTGCTACTTCTTATCAATGGACATTTGAAGGGGGGGATCCCAGCATCAAGTACTGCTAAAGATCCAGGAATGATTCACTTTGATGAACCTGGAGAGCATACCATTACATTGGTAGCCAATAATGGCCGCACCGATTTCACCTTTAGCAAAAAAATAATACTTGGAGCTAAATTGAATGCTGATTTTGATATAGAGCCATTTTTCGAAGATCAAGAGAAACACGCACCTGTAAAAGCACGATTGAAAAATAAATCAGCGGGTGGACTTACTTGGAAATGGTCAACTACTGGAGGAACCATCAGCAATGTTACCGCTGAAAGTCCTGAGATTTCTTTTTTAGATCCAGGTACGTATACCATTTCACTGACGGCAGATAATAGCAAGCTACATAGAGTAATAACCAAAGATATTGTCATTCATTCGCACACGAATCTGCTTCATTTTCAAGATATCAAGCTAGGAATCAATACGGCACATGCGCATGTAGGAAGCTTTTTCTCTACAAAGCTTCGTCGTGGTTTTAAATCTATAGATGATATTAATGACGTAGGAAAGGATATCGATGTGGTGTTTTATGGTTTGAATGGAGGATTCAGTCGGAATCGGTTTGCATCCCCTAATCTTTTAGGTCACCTACCCAATTTCGGAGTGATATCCAATGCTATATCCGTTGCCGTTGTTAATTCACAGGAGGGTTATTATGGAAAAACAGTACTTAATAGCACCGATTTTGATGACATGGAAACAGATAAACTACTCAGACAAATTAGCATAGGTCATCCAGAGGATTCTAAAAATCATTTTACAAATAACGGGGCCCCTCGTGTGGTATTGTACCAAACAGCTGATGGGCGCAAAGGAGCCATCAAGATAAAAAAGTTTAAATCGGATGGACAAAAAAACTCATATATTCTTGTGGATATCAAAACACAGAAAGAGCCTCAATAGGAAATTATTAATGATTAAAGACACCGCCTAAAGACCTAGTTGTAAAAACTAAATCAATTTAGAGCCTGTTTAAATTTTATTCAACAATAATTTTATAGCGGATAGTTTGGTCATATATTCTGCAGAATCGATCAATAGCTCATAGTTTCTACACA
>CAIOLR010000102.1 GCA_903859135.1 uncultured bacterium
CGACTGGGGGTATTTGCGCTACTCATTAATTTACATTATACCTCCCGCAATCATCGGCGTTTTTGGCCTGATCAATCTACCCGTTTTTTTACTAGACGGTCTTATATATTCAATTACCCTTTTTTATGGATTTAACTGGCTATTTAACCGAGGCATAAAAAGCAAACATGTATGGGTTGATAAAGGATTGTTGATTTTAGGCGGGTACATTGCCGGAATTTCCTTAACCGGAGCGCCATTAATGGTAGCCGTCTATATGCGTAACGTTAACAAAGTACAATTACGAGACACGCTATTTGTACTTTGGTTTATCTTAGTAAGCATCAAAATGACGACATTCGTTGCACTATCAGTTGACTTACATTTTCTAACCGCACTAAAGTTGTTGCCGATTGCGGCCATAGGTCATTTCTTAGGACTGAAAGCACATAACGTTATTATGCGTAATGATTTACTTTTTAAACGCTGGATTGGTGGAGGATTAGTCGCTGTTAGTACTTTAGGATTATTAGAATTATACAGTTCTTATCTTCGACAACTTTTTTAGCATCATGATGCCCATACATTTATTCGTCTTACATCTGTTTCAAAACGACCATTATTGTATAGTTTTAACCACCGATAACCTGGTACATCGTTTGTTATACATTTAGATTTGGATAATGATTGATAACCGGTGGAAGGTGTTGATAAGTAACAAATACCTTGCTGGATAATAACAAATTCCTGATGAACATGACCTGATACCACTAGCTTTATACTCGGCAATTGTTCAAACCACTGTATGACTTGCTGATGATTTCGAATTTCATAATCAATACCACGATCATAATGAGCAGGTAAATTATGATGCATTGCAATGATTGTCCATTTGTCTGGATAGCTTTCGATCAATGCTTTTATTCGTTGCAATTCAGCCTGACTTACTTCACCCTCATAACTATCCTGAATGGGTTGATCATTTGAATCGACAAAAATAATTTGCCAATGCTTTAATGAATGATATTTATCTGTAGAAACAAATTCAAGCGGATAAACCTGATAAGCATTTTCAGGATGATCATGGTTGCCCAACACATAATAAACAGGTACGGAGAATATTTTTAATGCCTCAGCAATAAAATGGTAAGCCTCAGTCGAACCATCATGAGCCAAATCACCAGTAATTATAATAAGGTCAGGTTGCTCATAATGTTGTTGAACATGAATTATTGTCTTGATGAAACAATCACGAGTATTAACGTTATTAAACAAACCCGCTGGATCCGCAAATAAATGTAAATCCGTAAGCTGTAAAACCGTCGTGTAATCGTGTTTCATTTACTGGCAATGGCCTCACAACGAGCTCTAGCAAAAAAACTGGCCGGATTGGCGCACCATTCATCAAGCGCCTTACACTGTTGCTCTAATTCTATTGCAGTCAACCACTGCTGATCAAGAATCAGTTGACGGTGATCCAAGTTTAAAAATTGCTGCCAATAACTACGAATACTGTCTTTCTCGATATCACTGGCAAAAGTGTCATAACTACAAGTGACTTTGATATGTTGAAAGCCTTGTTCGAGTAATAATTTTTTATGTTGGGAGCCAAAGTAAATATTACCCCCTTGATGTTTAAATACTTTTTCTATGGTACCCCAAACAGCCATTAAATCAGTACTCTCCGGCATCATCATATCACCGCTATGACAAGCATCTCGCAACGCCACAAGCCCGCCCGGCTTTAATACACGAAAAAACTCCGCTAAAGCCTGCTCTGGTTTTTTTAAATGATAAAGTACGGCATGAGCAAAAACTACATCGAACTGCTCATCAACATAAGGCAATGAATATGCTGAGCCAGAAACAAAACTAGCATTGATAATAGCCCTCTCTTTTTGCGTTATCAAAGCCTGTTCAATTTGAATAGGGCTACTATCAATACCAAATACTTGCCCTGGATTAACTAATTCGGCAATATCCAGAGTCATTGAACCCGGTCCACAGCCACAATCCAAAACAGATAAACCGGCACTTAAATACGATTGTAAAAAAGCACCTTGTTTAGAAAAAGTACGTTGTTTGAATTGGTCGATGATTTGTGCCGAATAACCCCCGCTGTATTGTTCTGTCATGATCTAATTCCTCCAGCAGTTAAAAACTCATTCTGAGATATAGAGCAGATCATACGGTATGATTGAGGCAAATACTACCGAAACGCTTAGCCAAGGCGATCTATTTAATCACAGAGGAAAGACTTTCTCTAACGACAAGTCTGGCTGCTTGAGCACTATCTGAATTAAGTGCTGCTTGAGCGGCACGACGACAATCTTCTCGTGACAAAGATGCCAAAAGTTGTCCCACTGCAGGAATTGACCGTGCCGACATTGATAACGCAGTCACACCCAAGCCGACCAAAACGATAGCTAAATATGGATCAGATGCAGCTTCTCCACAGACACCAACAGGCTTTTTCAAATCTGAGGCACCTCGACATACCAACTCAATCATCCGCATAAGAGACGGTTGCCAAGGATCATTGAGCACAGCAAGATCACTGGACATTCGATCGGCCGCCAAAGTATATTGAGCTAAATCGTTGGTTCCAATGCTAACAAAATCAACTTGCTCAAAAAGATGATCCGCCATAATAGCAGCCGCTGGCGTTTCAATCATTACACCGGCTATTGTAAGTCCGGCTACACGGGTTTTCTGCACAAACTCCTGAGCTTCTTCTACTGTTGCAATCATCGGTGCCATTACCCATACCTCAGCATGTTCTGCCGCCGCTGCTTGCGCAATTGCCATCAATTGATTACACAGAATTTCCGGACTATGCCAAGAGGTTCGATAGCCTCGAATACCCAATGCCGGGTTGGCTTCATTTCTAATAGGCAAAAAAGGTAGTGGCTTATCAGAGCCCGCATCCAAGGTACGAATGACCACTTTTCGTCCAGAGAAGCACTTAAAAACAGCGCGGTAGGCTTTTACTTGCTCGGCAATACTTGGCTCATCTTCACGATCAAGAAAACAAAATTCCGTTCGAAAAAGACCCACGCCTTCAGCACCCAAAGTAATAGCGTCTGGCACATCAGCTACTGAGCCTATATTCGCTAAAATTTGAACTTGATAGCCATCAGAGGTCCGTCCAGGCCCATGGAATAATGAGATTGGCGCAATAAAACTAACCGAACCCTTTTGTTCATCATTTGGACTAATAATGAACTCACCTGTCGCACCATCTACGAGCACAATGGTTCCATCAACAATAGCTGTTCCTTCAGTCACACCAGTAATCGCCGGTATACCCAATGATCTGGCAAGAATAGCTGAATGTGATGTTGGCCCACCTTTCTCGGTAACAATGGCAAGACAATCACGGGGATTTAACATGACTGTATCAGCAGGGGCTAAATCGCTCGCGACTAAAATATAAGGTTCGTTTGAGATTAAGCTATCTGGTGCGTCTTGAACTGTTAATAAACGTATAATCCGATTGCGTATATCATACATATCAGTAATACGTTCCGAAAGTAAACCACCTTGAACACTGAACTCTGCAACAATGTCCTCCGTTGCCTCCCAAATAGCTCGTTCAGGCGTTAATCCACAATTGATGATAGCTTCACAGGCTACTTTAATCAAAGCAGGATCTGTAGTTATAACGGAAGTAGCCTGCATAATCTCTCTCGCGGATCCTTCCAGTCGAGCACTCTGCAATTTAAACCAGTCAGCAACTTGAGCGACTGCAAGCATTAGATGCTGAACAGCGGCCTTCCTGTCACTCAGTTCCAATACTACTTGAACGTCCGGCTCCGAAATGGGATGAAGCAATTGTAATACAGGACCCACAACTCTACCAGGGCTTACACCAATAACACCCGTAGTGGGATTATGGGATTTTAAGCTTGGCAACGGCGACTCATCGTGCTCACCGAATCCGTCATTCACAAGATTAATAATTAAATCGACTGCCTTCTTTGCATCCGGACCAGCTGCTTGAATATAGAGTGTTTGTCCACATTTTGCAGCCAATCCAACCAATGCCGTTGGACTGTTGGCTGGCACAGCTTTCGAAAAATCAGATGCAATTTGCACCTGTGCATGACAGTCAGCAATGGCACCAACAATCATAGCGGCGGGGCGTGCATGAAGTCCGATAGCGTTAACTAGGATAACTTGACTTGATATTTCGGGCTTAAGTGAAGTTTTACTATCGCTACTTTGTTCATTAATAATGATTTCCGAAGTAGCACTAAGTTGTGATACTTTAGCCAAAAGCGCATTGGCCGCCTCATACTCAACCTCGTCAAGAGAGCCCCCTCCAACAGCGCGAACGACAGCAGCAAGCAAACCCTCAACAAAAGGTCCTTTTGATAATCTGACATCTAGCGCTTTGTCATCAATAAATTCCAGCGCCATTTCTGAACTCATAATGGCTGAACCCAAATCCATAATCACAAGTACACCCTTCGAACTTGAGACCTTTTTTATCGCATCAACTATCCGAAGGGCATCAGTACCAATCACATCATCCACTGCCCCAGCAGCTATCTCGATGCGAGGTGATTGTCCAACCGTCATTGCCAAAGCCAAGTTCACAGCGGCTTCTGCCAAAGCAGGACTATGTGAGACAACAACAATACCAACCATCATTTATTCGCCAGAAAGTACTTCAGCGAGGGCTTCAAATAATAGCGCAGTGGAAGCAGAACCCGGATCAAAATGGCCAATACTTCGCTCACCCAAATAACTAGCTCTTCCCTTGCGTGCTATAAGCGACGCAGTTGCATCACGACCGACTGCAGCAGCCATTTGAGCAGCGAGTGCCGCATCAGAAAAACTATGGTAACTATTTAGACTTATAGCAAAAGCATGCAGTGCAGGTGCCAACGCATCAAATAGGGTTTTATCATTAGCCAAAGGCTTGCCTCTAGCCACAACACCTTCCATACCTGCGTTCAACGCCATTAATAGTTGAGCGCCATTCAGTTCAGATACTGCCCCAGACGTAACCCCCATTCGAAGAAAAAATGTGCCATAGAGTGGTCCACTCGCACCACCGACCGTGCTCACTAAAGTCATACCTACGACCTTAAAAAGATCACCAATAGTGCTTGGCGGTGCAGCGGTAATAGCATTCATGACTGCCGTCATGCCTCTGACCATATTAGTCCCATGGTCGGCATCACCTATTGCTGCATCTAAATCCGTGAGATAATTACACTGTGCAGATACCAGTTCGGAAAACTTATTAAGCCAAGCAACCAACTGATTAAGGCTTATTGTTTTTGACGTCATTATTTTAAATTCCCCAGCGAAGCCCAAGCGTCTTGACGGGGGCATCCCACAGTTTTATCATTTGATCATCGACACTTAAAAGCGTTACTGAACAACCCGCCATGTCGAGTGCCGTTATATAATTACCTATCAAATTTCTAGCCACATTAATCCCAGATCTCTTTAGAATCTTTGCTACTTCGCCATACATAAGATAAAGCTCAATCAAAGGGCTAGCTCCCATGCCATTCAACATCACTATAACGGGACGACTTGTGAAGTTAAAATCCGCTAAAATTGGCTCAACCAACTGCTCGGCAATTTCTCTGGCAGCACCTAAAGGTAACCGGTGACGACCAGGCTCACCATGAATACCAATGCCGATTTCCATTTCATTATCGGGTAGATCAAATGTTGGTTTGCCGACGGCAGGAACTGTACAACTTGTCAGTGCAATACCCATTGAGCGGCCATTATTGTTAATATCACGAGCAAGAGTAGATAATGTAGACAGGTCTTGTCCCTCTTCAGCAGCCGCGCCAACAATCTTTTCCAATAATACCGTTACTCCAACGCCTCTTCGGCCTGCTGTATAAAGCGAGTCTTGCACAGCCACATCATCATTAGTTACTACAGATAATACATTTATTCCAGCTACAGAAATGGCTAACTCAGCCGCCATTTCAAAGTTCATGATGTCACCGGTATAGTTTTTTACGATATAAAGCACGCCAGCACCAGTATCAATCTGCTTTGTCGCCGCAAGCATTTGATCTGGTGTTGGTGAGGTAAAAACTTCTCCCGCACAAGCAGCATCTAACATGCCCAGCCCGACATAACCACCATGAAGTGGCTCATGCCCGGATCCGCCACCCGATATTAAGGCTACTCTTCCTTTCTGCTTGGGTTCTGCACGATAAATAATACGATTTTTATGATCAATCCGTAACTCGGTTGTTGCCTCGGCAAGACCAAGTAGCGCATCAGCGACAAGGTTATCAGGCGCGTTGATAAGCTTCTTCATTAAAAATTACTCCTGTAAATCACATCGGTTTAACTCAATAGGATAATCAACTTCTTGCGGCTGGATTTAAGGTAAACATACC
>CAIOLR010000103.1 GCA_903859135.1 uncultured bacterium
GTTTCATTTGATGAGAAGAAAAAAACACTCACCATTTCGGACAACGGACTTGGAATGACTGCCGAAGAAATCAAGAAATACATCAATCAGATTGCTTTTTCTGGGGCTACCGAATTTGTCGAAAAATTTAAAGATGCGAAAGATGCCAACGAGATCATCGGAAAATTCGGAATGGGATTCTATTCTGCTTTCATGGTGGCTGATCAGGTAGAAATCGACACTTTATCTTACCAGGATGGAGCTGAACCAGCTAAATGGGCCTGTGATGGCAGTACCGAGTTCGAAATTGGTAAAGGGCATCGCAAAACACGCGGGACAGATATCATCTTACATATTAATAAAGATTCGGAAGAGTTTTTAAACAAGGAAAAATTACAAGGTATCCTCACTAAATACTGTCAGTTTTTACCTGTGCCTATCCAATTTGGCACCCGGTTAACGCAAGAATCGGATGGCGAGGATAAAGAAGGAAAGCCTAAGTATAAAACGGTAGAGATTGATAATATCATCAATAATACCAACCCCATTTGGACAAAAGCTCCCGCCGAGCTGAAAGATGAAGATTATTTGGCTTTTTACCGGGAGCTTTATCCTTTCTCTGAAGACCCACTTTTTTGGATACACCTCAATGTCGATTATCCCTTCAACCTAACAGGTGTGTTGTATTTTCCCAAAGTGAAAAATGAGTTTGAGATGCAAAAGAATAAGATCAAACTTTTTTCTCGCCAAGTATTTATTACCGATGAAGTGAAAGATGTGGTACCTGAATTCCTCATGTTGTTACATGGTGTGATTGATTCACCCGATATTCCATTGAATGTTTCCCGTAGTTTTCTACAAGCCGATAGCAATGTCAAAAAAATTAACAGTTATATCACCAAAAAAGTAGCCGATAAACTGGGTGATCTTTATAAAAGTGACCGTCCAGCGTATGAACAAAAATGGTCGGATATTGGTCTTTTTGTGAAGTATGGAATGATCAGCGACGAGAAATTTTATGAAAAAGCAAAAGAGTTCGCGCTGCTTGAAAATACCAAAAAAGAACTTTGCACTCCTGATGAATATGCTGAAAAGGTAAAAGCGTCTCAAACAGACAAAGATGGGACATTGGTCTATTTGTATACGACTGACGAAAACAAGCAAGATGCATTTATCCAGTCGGCAAACAAAAAGGGATATGATGTATTAGTGATGGATTCACCCATCGACGGGCATTTTATCAGCCATTTTGAACACAAACTAGAAAAAACATCTATCAAGCGTGTCGATTCGGATATTGTTGAGAAATTGATTGCTAAAGAAGACACGCAAAAGCATATTCTCAACGACGACGAAAGTGCAAAAATCAAAGCCATTTTTGAAAAAACTATTGGCAAACCCAATATGCATCCAGAAGTAGAGAGCTTGAGTGCAGATGAGCTTCCCGTGATCATCACGATGAACGAATTTATGCGCCGGATGAAAGATATGGCTAAAATGGGTGGGGGAATGAATTTTTATGGTGCCATGCCTGATACTTACAAAGTAGCCATCAACGGAAACCATCCATTGATTGGACGTATTTTACAAAGTCAGGAAGAGGATGAGCAGAAACAATTAGCGCGTCAGGCATTTGATTTGGGATTATTGGCTCAAGGTATGCTTAGCGGTAGCGAACTTACTGAGTTTGTGAATCGAAGTGTGAGCTTGATTTAAAGAGCCTCACCCCAGTTCTCTCCATCAAGCTCAGTTCGACAGGACTCAAAGTCCTGAATGAAAGCGGGACCCTTTTGTTACGGTAAGGGCAGAAAATTTTCTGCCCTTTTTTTAATTCTGCCCGTAAGATTTAAACGTCAAAATGGTGCATTTACAACTATTCAATAACAACAATTTATCCTTTGACACGGGTTAGTTTACACTCACAGGCTAAACACTACGACACCGTTCATCTATCTCACTGGTGCATATGTACGAAAGAGGCTATTCAGCTTAATCAACATCACCCCAAGAAAAGCTTCACGGAATATGTTTGTGCTCATTTTTGATTTTCCTTCCGTACGATCAGTAAAGATGATCGGTATTTCGACTACTTTAAATCCATGTTTAATGGCTGTAAATTTCATTTCTATTTGAAAAGCATAGCCCACAAACTTGATTTTATCTAATCGGATCGTTTCTAAAACAAGACGTCGGTAGCATTTAAACCCAGCCGTGGTATCCTGGATATTGATTCCAGTCACTAATCGCACATAAACAGATGCAAAGTAAGACATCATGACTCTTTGGATGGGCCAGTTAACTACATTGACTCCCTTGATATAGCGAGACCCAATAGCAAGCTCTGCCCCATTTTTACAAGTAGCTTTTAGCTGAAGTAAATCTTCTGGATTATGAGAAAAGTCGGCATCCATCTCGAAAATAAATTGATAATCTCGCTCGAGTACCCATTTAAATCCATGTATATAGGCCGTTCCTAAACCTTGTTTACTTGCGCGTTCTTCGATATATAGCTTTCCTGCAAACTCGCCTTGTAGATATTTGACAATCTCTGCCGTGCCATCGGGTGAACCGTCGTCAATGATTAGTATGTGAAAAATATCGTGAAGAGAAAATACCTTTCGGATAATCTTTTCGATATTTTCTTTTTCGTTGTAAGTAGGGATAATGACAATACTATCAGATAAAAACACGCGTGTACGATTTAAAAGCCGCTAATATACTGCTTTAGCTAAAAGTTTAGAATATATTGAAATATCTATCTTAACGTCATTCGCCATTATGCATCATTTTTTGTAGATACTTGGTTACTGTAAACAGGATAACGGATGCGATCCCGGCCATAAAAACAAAAAGCATAAAGAATTGGTAAAGTCCGGTAATTTCGAGTCCTAATAAATGTGGTGCCGATTTACTTGGATCTGGATATAAAGCACTGAGTATCCCCGCCATTTTGTTAGCAGCAGCATTGGCTAAGAACCAAACAGCCATTAGTAGTGACCCAAAGCGTAAAGGAGAGAGTTTATTTACAAGAGATAGGCCGATAGGTGAGAGGCACAATTCGCCATAGGTGTGTAGTGCATACATGCTGGTAAGCCACATCATACTTACTTTTGTACTAGGTTGTATCCCTTTTACACCGTAGGCAATTACTAAATAACCAAGTGCTAACAGAAATAAGCCTAAAGCCATTTTTGTGGGGGAGGAGGGCTCTATCCCGCGATTACCTAATTTAACCCATAAGAATGCAAAAATTGGAGCAAAAATGATGATAAACAAAGAGTTTAACGATTGAAAAAAGCTAGCTGGAACCGTGTACCAGCCCAGATTACGATGCGTTTGTTCTTCTGCAAAAAATGTCAATGAAGCCCCAGCCTGTTCGAAGGCACTCCAAAAAAATATGACAAAAAATGCCGTGATAAAAATCACACCAATACGCTGCTTGTCTACACGATTCAAAGACCGATCTGAGAATATCATAAACCCAATACCAAGTACTGCAGTTATTAATAGATAGGAAAGGATGCCAAACTTGGTTGCATCAATATATAGTAAGCCAATAATTGCAATCGATAAAGCCAATAATCCTCCATATACTAAAATCTGTGAGGTCTTAACCTGTACTGTTCCATCTGCTTTTGTTGGGGTTAGACCTAGTGTTTTTCCTTCTGGGGAGATCACAAACTTGTCTTTTAGTTTTTTGAAAATTAGAATACCGAGCAGCATTCCAATACCAGCAACCATAAATCCCCATCTAAAATCAGTCGGATTACCCGTATCTCCCAAAGCACCACAAAGAAGAGGTCCGAGTGCTCCACCAACATTAATTCCCATGTAAAAAATAGTATATGCAGCATCAATTCGACGATCACCTTTGGGGTAAAGCTGCCCCACCATAGATGAAATATTGGGTTTAAAAAACCCATTTCCAGCAATTAAAAATCCTAAACCCGCAAAAAACAAAAAGGTGGAAAGGTGAGGCGAAGTATGGTAGGTCGTTCCACAAAAGAATAACAAAAACTGACCGAAGGCCATCAGTAGTCCACCTGTGATAATGGAGCGTTGATTCCCCCAGAATCGATCTGCGATGTAACCTCCAATTAGTGGAGTGAGATAAACTAAACCTGTATAACTGCCATATAAATTGGAAGCGAAAGCTTTGTCGTACATGAGTGCTTTGGTCATAAATAACACCAATATAGCCCGCATGCCGTAATAGCTAAAGCGCTCCCACATTTCTGTGACAAATAATACGTAAAGCCCTTTAGGATGCCCTTTCTTTGGAACTTGTTGCATCTCTTGAGTTGAACTTGCTCCCGAAATTGAATTAATGATTTGAGCTGAATTTATTGTATCTACTTCCATTTCTATTTGTGTCCGATCCATGTTGTTGTAGGTGTTTTGTTTCGTCGCAAATTAGAAAAAAAATTTACTTACTATTTTTTTACCCCACACTGACCATGCACCTTTTATAGCAAGTGAAGGCGCAAACAGCACCAGTACATGGAGGGGCAGTGACTCATACTTGCAATATTTAGGGCTAAAATTAGCCCTAAATGTTTATCCAATTAATCCAATCCATCCCAATCAAAAACTATATTTCACCACCATCATCAATTCTTCCAAATTAGCCAATGCTGGTGTGCTCGTAATGGCTAATGTAAAAGGAGTATCTAGTGTTATCGTGGCATTGTCGCCTTTACACAATTGCCATGCATCAATTTTCGCCAAATTGTTTGCAGCACCATCTATGTTAATGGAATAATTGATCGGGTTACCTGTTGCTTTTACGATGAATATCACATTTTCGACAGCCGGGGCAAGCGATTGAGCAAAATAGGGTAATCTGTTTTTGAGGATGGTCAGATCCACTGTTCCATTCTTTTTGAGCAAATGCCACTCGTTAGGCATGTCATGCTTTAAATTGATGGTCGTGTGCAATCCTGTTTGGCTGAGTTGTTCTTTGATATCTGCCAATCGATCTTTGATGCCCGTTTCGGCTAGGATTTTTAATGAACTACCCCCTTCGCGTGCGGTGTATTTTAGGTGTACGATCACATCAGCGATGGTATTATAGTCGAATTGATGGATGGCCGTTGGAAGTTCTAATCGCCAGGTACTGATGGCGCCAGTTCCCTCGAAAGGCAAATAACGGTCGTCGCGGAAATTTAATTCGAATAGGCCACTATCATTTTGCGCATTACTGGTGGCAATAGATTGAATGGATCCCACATTGTAGTTGAATCGATCATCATTACCTGGATCTTCTGCATATTGGGCGCCTGGGTTTGTGTTTTTTCGATACTTATTGCTCACTAAAGAGAGTCGGGCACTGACAGAAGTATACGGACCCGCAATACAAGGCAAGGAGATGCTCACCGTTTTCAATCTACGGAAGTACTGACCTGCATAATCCATATCAAAAAGTGCTTCTGGAATTTCAAAATCACACACACCTGTAGCTCTCAACCGAACTAAAGCCAAAGGATCGAGTAAGGCAAGCGAAACGTGTTTGCTTATTTCATATTCTCGTTTGTTTTTATCGAGATAAGCCGTTTCCATGCGTTTGATGTCGTGGAAAAGCATATCGGCACTTTGCAACCCTTTTTTCATGCTGTCCCAGTAGCCTGGGCCGATGAAGGTGTCATCATTGCCTAGCTCGTGTTTATAACTGCGCTCTGCTTTTTTAGCAAAGTCATGTGCCAATTTATACGCTCTGAAATATACGCTACTGATTTGTCCGATCGTCCATTCATACAATTCTTTATTAGTGAACTTGGAGTGCATGAACTCGTCGGTCTTTTTGGCATTTTCAATTTGTAGATCATGATTTTTTAAGTCATTTTCTGATATCTCTTGACGAATTTTGGCCGCTGTGATTTGGTTTTCGATTTGGATCAGATCTTTTTTGGCTATGCGTTCTTGAAACTTCCAATCGTCGAAACGTCTGTCATATCCAGCTAAAATAGATGCGCGACTTGCCTCGTAGGATGCTGCGGTACTGAGCACAGTGAGGACCGAAGCAGCAGCGCCAGCAGCATGTGCAAGGAAAGTTCCGCCCCATTTGGCAGCAGCATGTGGACTTCCACCGAACCCTGAAGCACCGATCACTAAATCGGGGATGAGGGCTAATACCCCAGCACTCGCTTGTACGATTTGCGCGGCCATGGTAAAATCGTGCGATTCGCTTAATTTGTCGAGGTTGAGTTGTTCTTTGGGGATGATTTTTACAATCGTGGTATAATATTGATTCCGCTCTTCGGTCACCGCTTTGGTTTTGTACAGCACTTCGATTTGCTGTTTAGCTTCCTTGATTTGCAACTTTTTCAGATCGCGAACGGCAACTAATACTTTCAATTCGAGTTCGCTGCGTAAAAGTGACATGGCTTCGGCATCTTTCTTCTCCAAGGCTTGCAATAATGAGCTACCTAGTCCGCGAATTTCTTGTACTAACTCAGTGGCTTTTTGCGATAGGACCGTGAAGCGGTAATAAGGTGTTGGCGCATTCATTCCAGCAAGAATGGAAGACATATCCAAACCTGCTGCTGCTGCGCGTACCAACATTCCAGGATCGATTGGCGGAGCAAATAATGCGAGTGAGCGTTCAATGCCATCAATATTTTGACAATGACGGATTTTGAATAGACGATCGGCTACCCGGTCCCAGTATTCTTGCATCTTATCGTTTGGTGGGATACAGAAGTATAGGGTGGATAAGGTGATAGGAGCAGGAGGCAATTCTGCTCCACCTTCGGGTAAAACAGATAAGTCGGGTAAAATGTTTTCTAGATCGATTAACGCATTGCCAAAGGCGTCTAGCCGAGCTTCTATTTGATCATAGGTTTCGTAGGGTGGTTTCACCACAGGTGGAATGATGCGTGGTTTGGGTCCCAATAATTTATCGGCCAAAATATACATCTGCGTCGCTTGGACGATCGATTCCATCGTGTCCTGGCGGAATAAGTAATCGCCCCATTCGGTTAAATTGTCGATATACTTCATCAGTAAAGCCTTTTGATAGGCCACGGATCTGAATCGCGCAACCACGTGTGGCTTGAATGGCTTCTCGCGCCATTGATCAATCGCAAATTCAAGTTCTGCCATTTCTGGAGTGTTTGGATCAGCAATTTTATAAAGTAAGGTGTCAATCCGTTGATTCACATATTCGGCCGTATGGCGTAGATAAAAAGGTTTTGTTACCCAATATTTTTGAGGAGTAGTGCCTGGCAAGGCACCTGTGGGGTTGAACATGTAGTGGAACCACTTCATCGATTCTTCAAACTGTTGATCATGGGTAAGGCGAGTAGCTAATAGAAAGGGAACATGGAAGAATAGTTCCCAGTTGTAGCCGCTGTAACTACCATCACTATCAAAATCGATATCCTCTACGGGATATTTCAGGGGCACTACAGGTGCAGGATCGTAGTATTTTTTGAAATCAAACAGAGAGACTTGCAGTTGAGTGTCTCGTTTCATCAATTCTGGAACACCATCTCTGTAAAGTGTTTTCCGAAGTGGACATATCAATGGATGATACATGTTTTTGAATTTCTCTCCGTATTGCATGGTTTGCAATTCTTTTAACTCGGCGATGATACGTTGATACTCTGGATCCTGAAGTAGTTTTTGGATGAGTGCCTGGATATTGGGATTGGTACCATACAAGGCCATGTATTTGATCAGCAAAGCGTTGATGTCTTCAATCAACTGTAAAATGTTTGACCCTGTTCGTTGTAAATAGATTGGCTCACCTGTATTCGAATTTTTATCTGTTTTATAAAATCCAGGGATGATGACATACGCATGATCGCTATCCTCCATAAAGTAGGGGAGTAAAGTACCTAGCGGGATTTTAACGGATCGGTGACCGACTGAAGCAAAGTTGGTATTGCCGTAGGTAGATAAAATTAGGTATTGGAAAAGTAGGGCCACATTATCGATCCACGTCGCTTGGAGTGGATAGGTGATGCGGAAGTTTCCTGGTGTCTGGTTCAAAATCTGATAAAAAGCGAAAGATGATATCCCATTTCTCACCGCCAGATCATCTGGGGTATCAAAATTTAACTCCGTATATCGTTGACTTTTTAGTTGGGTGTCTTTAAAATCTGGAAGAAAATCGGGAAAATACGCATCGCCTTGGAATACCAGCTCTGGGTATCCTTTGCAACCTGTTACATTGAATATACCATTGACATAATTGTAATCAGTGCCATAATTAAATTGCGTGCTGAAAAGCCATACCTGTTGCGTCAGCTCAACGTACGAGAGGTTGTAATTCTGTTTTGTAAATGTGGCGGCTATAAAATCAGATGGCGTGAGAATGCTATCTTCAGAAATTTTCTTCGGCAGCCATTTTTTATTGGCGTATTCGCTGATGGCTAATTGAATTTTTAATTTTCGTTTGGGTTGATCGTTTTGCACTACCGTTCCTGCGGTGCCATTCGGGATAACTGAAGATTGCGTGGGCTTAGGTTCTTCACTGAAAATGGGCCATGCCAAATTTAAGCGATTGTTTCGCACAAAGGCTAAAAGATGGTTGCCGCTAATTTCTAAATCTATTTTTTCCCAAGGAGTCCAATAACGTTCTTGCTCAAATCTGCGGTAATAATACGTAGCCGGATCGCCTCCTTTGGTTCGTCCAAATACGTGCATCGTTTTGATATCCGACTGATACCACGTAGCTACGATTTCGAGAAAGGCAATGGTGTCTAATTTTTCTAAATACCGCGTAAGGGCATCTTCTGCTGACAGATTGGTCAATTCATTTTGTAACAATTCGTTTTCCAGTTCTTGGAATTGGAAAGATTTATCATCGCGTAATTCTGCCTCGATCCAGTTTTCGGGATATAGGAATACTTTTCTGTTGGCTTCCCATACGCGGTAATTTTTCATCCATTTCCATTGTTCCCAGCTTTTGTCATGATCCAAATCCGCTGCCGCTTTTTGTTCTAATCCCATCAAACAACGCTGCGCAAAAAGCTGAACCGTGCCATGTGCTAACACAATGCGTGACGATGGCATACAGGCTTCCATCTCCACATCTACGAGGAAATAGTCGTACAAATCATTTTCATCCTTCATGCTAGGGTTGACGGATAGGAGATAGGCCACCAAAGCATTCCGTTTTTGAGGGCGAATGATGTCGGTTATTTCCTTCAAAGTGCTCAGCCAAGTATCCTCATCGTAGCGTGCTTTTAAGGCCATGCGAAGAAGATGGGTATCCGTAGCTGTTAAAACTGGCTTTATAAATTCTTTGGCTTGGGCCACTGTTGTTCCCAATAATCGGAGGTTGTACATGCCAGCTTCCATTCTTTGCCATGTTTTGATGTCTCTGTAATTATTGAGACTAAAAACAGGGAATAAATAGGCATCAAAATCATCTACCGATTGTTTGTCGTATCCAGTAAGCAGTGAAAATGTTTCTATGAATAGAGCTCTGGTAGTCGTGCTACCAGGTAAAAGCATTACAGCCAATTTAAGGAAGGTAATGGGGTTTTCAATATCAGCAGGGTTTGGAACTGGACTTAATGCCGTCGCTAGCGCATCTAGTTGTACAAATGAGGAAAATGTGGCGTAGCTAATCGGATTTTGTCCTGTTTTGTAGGGGATGCCATCTGGTTCAAACCATTCCAATAGGCCATTGTTTTTAAGATACCACTCGATGTTATCAGCTTTAAATTTGCTTAGTAAAGGAAAAAGTTTGTGCAATAAACGAATGGCATCGTATTGGCTAGGGTAAGTGATGCTCGTGATGGCTGGCTGTGGTACGTTTACTTTATCAATCAAGGTATCTGACAGCAACAAATCACGAATCAAGCTAGTACCTGGAGCAGGTTGTTTCAATTTGGCGTTGGTGAAAACAACACCCGTTTGATCCGTGCTGGCCTTGAAGGTGGTGGAGATGATTTGTAACACCGCACTATGTTTGTCAGCATTGAACTGATAGTTGGAAATCGCATCCATGAATGCCTTGATCAGGGCGTTTTGTTCGGGCTCAAAATCAGGACCTGGAGCCGCTGCTAATGTATTGATGGCAGCAGTAATGGTTGAAACATGGAATAAGTCACCTAGTTTGGCATTCACAAAGTTGATTGCATCGGTAACTACATGTGCAGGTAAGGGCCATTTGCGGTCGATGATATCTATGCATGTTTTCACGTCCGCTTCCTCAATTCCGCGGAGCTTCGAAAGCAGACCTTGGAGTGCTTCTTTTTGTTCACTTGGCTTTAAAGCACTATCGTACGGCGATTGATTGGCGGTGTATGCTTTTTTTAGTTCTGCCTGTATTTTTTGGAGTACAAGTGTGGCTTTATCATCCTTGATTTCTCGATCCACTAAATTGGTCGCATCATGCTTGAGCATGAATTTGATATCGACTAGTTTGAACGGAAGTGTTTTGGCTAAGGCCACTGCCTCCACAAAATCTAAAGTTGCTTGCGGTGATGCTTGGATGTTGATGCCTGTCAGTTCGTGTAGGATGAGGAAATCGTCGATCTTTAATTTGAGCTTTCGCATCAGTCTTGAATAGGCAAACAAGGAACTTAAATTAGCGAATGTTAAACTTCCACTAGGAATTATAAGTAATAGTTTATCAAGATCTTGTGAAGCTATTTGTAAACAAATAGATAATGTATTTTTGAAACTACTTAAGAGTAGTGATCCATCTACTTTTTCGGGCAATAAACCTTCGTCGATAAATCCATTTTTTGCTTTGTTTAGAAAAATTTGATGGTAGAGTGGTTTAACAATTCGATTAGCCATTTCGGTATGCGGTATCTCATCATAAAAGCCAATTAACTCTCCGAGCTTGATACCTGTTTTTTCTGAAATTTTAATTAAGGTGGCCGCTTTTATCAAACATATATTGGTTGCATCATCCAGCACGTTATTACCCAATTTGCTCTGTGAAATTAGCTCATCCAACAAATCAAGCCCCCATTTGGTTTTCTTTTGTAAGCGCAAAAAACGATGTATACGATCCAAGGCATTATTGTCCAGATTAGCGATTTCTTTTTTTGTGGTATCGCATGTTAGGTCTAGATTTTTGATAAAAAGCTTGTCCGTCGGATCAATAAATTTCAGGGATAGGAGGATATCGAGATCTTTGAAACTGAGCCCTGATTTAGTGAGAAACGTATCCACCACCTTCATTTCGGCAACCGCTGCTCCTGTGGTGTTCCAGAATACTTTTTGGCTGGCTGGGGCTGGATCTGGTGTTACGATCAGTTTTCGTTCGGCATCCGTTAATCCCAGTTTTTCTGCTGCAATTGTTTTGCCATCTGGGATTCCTGAAACTTGAAAATCAGTCATTAAAGAATATCGATCTATACCAAATCTGGAGAAGTAAGCTGTGCCTTCCGTTTGATTTAAATCAAATGGCAAGGTAAAGGCAAAGGCATTGGTGCGCAAAATAGTGTAGGATTCTGTGTTCACATATTCGGGTGCGGCGTCCAGTTCTTCTGCAGAAGACAGTGTTTGCCTCAATCGCACTACGGAATACTTGTTGCCTCCTTTACTCATGATTTTACAAACTGCTTTGGTGTCGCGGAGATAATGTGGCAATATTTCTGATGATCCGCTGGAGGTAACTTCGGTATGAAACACAAGTGCTTGGTCGGTCATAGGGATGCCTGCAGCAACTAGGGTGCTAAGCAGTGTGGCTGATATTTTTCCAGTGAATGCATCAAGACCATCCGATAGAACGCCCGTATAAGCGATGCCTGTATCTGGTGCCACAGCTTCTTCCAGTAATTCGCATACCAAATCGATATAGGGTACTGGAGTTTCTGCATTTTCGCAACCTAAATCGATATCGCCCAAATCGGGTCGGCGGGTAAATAGCACATCTTTGGCCAGATGAGCTGTGGTGTTGGTGGTGAGATCAGTCACACTTCGTTTGTCGAGGAATTGCAATACCTCCACCAAATATGCTGCGGGACTATATACTGATCGGCAATGCTCGCAAAGACAAACATCAGTGAGTTTGAATAACGTTTTTAGGTTAGGGAAATCTTTACTTACCGCTTCCAGTTTTGTGCCGAGCGTAGTCATTTCCAGTGCAGGGATATCCATGGCACTCATGGTGTCCTGCAGTTCGCCTACGATGAGCATGGCGGCGGTATTTATTGTTTCTGCTCTGGCAAATATTTCTTTAGCTTCTTCGGTGGTGATACCCGCTGCTGGTGCAATTTCTTTTACAAATCGGGTCCTGCCTGTTGCTACAATGCTTTGAGCCGAATGAATATCCTTTTTGCGCAGCGCATTGACTTTCGAGTAATGCGGTATCATTTTAAAAACACGTTGCACCGATTTTAGTTCATTGCGCATCGCATCATTTTTTTCGGTAGTCATTTTTTTCTCTTTCAGAAAAAGATCGACATTGCTGTCTTTTAGATCAAAATCGGCGTTTTTTGTCAGGAAGTCATTAATTTCTTTGTGATTTTCTAGTGTAGGTTTCTTTTCCCGGGCCAGCTGCGCCTTAAATGCGACAGATGGAAACTCCTTTTCCATTTTGCGAACCAGTGATGAGGCATGATGGTCGACTAGGTTTTTATCCAGTGGGGTCCCAGCAAGATTTATTTTGCTAGTTGATTTGTTGAGTACATCTCTCCAACCTGCCTTGTCTAATGTTGCTAGCTTCCTTACATCTTCTGGTTTCGTGATTTTTTGTGAGTCTTTTACATACGAGATGATGGAATCATCAAAACCCAACAAGCTGGATAAGGTTACTGATGCTTTTGCATCCGAAGCAGTGGTTTCGTTTTTGAAAAATGACCCATCAGTGAGTGTTTTCACAAAGGCACGTAGATCATTTTTATTGTCTTGCAAAGCTTTGCCGAGTTCAGCAACTTTATTTTCAAGCACAAAACGGCTCACTAACTCGACCACCTTTCGGGGGTGTTCAGTGGTATAATACGTTTCGGCTTCTTTTTTATAACGCTGTAAGGCTTCTATATTTCGCTTACTTTCCTTCGCTACTCTTTCTGAAACAATGCCTTCTTTAGCTGCAGCTGCAGTATCGCGTAGTATCAGTTTTTCATCGGTTAGCACGATGTCATAGAGCAAAGGCTTTAGTTCGGTGTTGATGCCAATGGATAATCGGGATTGGTATGAATTGGCGAAGTCATTTTTCAAAACCGTGTTTTTACGAAAAATGGCGTAAAAGAAGGCAGGATCGATCTTTGTTTGCTCACCTAAGCGATTTGAGACCACCAGGTGTTCGACTTTTGCTCGCGGTATTTCGGCCTCTTTACTTAAAAAGGTGATGTCTCGATTTTGTTCATTTTCTTGTAACTCGCTGACCTTAATTGTATCTGCCAAGAAGATTACTTCTCTCAGTATATACTCGTACTCAATCTCCTCCAATTTTACTTCTGCTGTAAGAACGATATTGATCTCTTCTCGTGCTGAAGCATTGAAACGAACGGCATCTATGCCAGATTCGTAAACTAAGGTTTTCCCCTGTGTGTATATTTTTAGCGATATATCTGCCGTTTTTTTACCACGCCCTTGCGACTCATTGTGGACGTACGCTATTTTGTATTCGCCATTTTTATCGGTAAGGTACTCACCCAGAAGTTCTTCGGTACGCATGCCGCGGTCGAACGCCTGTACCAGCAAGTTAGCTTGTGGACGATCGAGCTTATCAGTTATTCGTCCTAAAACGAGAAACTCGGATTGCATTTGAGTTGCCATGGTAATTTCTTTTTTTAATGGGTTCATAGAGCCTCACACCAGCCCTCTTCAAAGGGAGATGGGGAGTGTTTTTTCAAGTGGTTTATTTTTAATTCTACGGATGGAATCGAATTAATATTGCCTCCATCTCCTCTGGAGAAGGCTGGAGTGAGGTTTTTATATGATTCTCACTTCTAGGTCTACCTCAGTACCATCTTTATTCAGCCAATAAATCTGATCGTTTTCCACAAAATCTATAAAATGATCGAGTGCGATATCATGTTCTACAAGCTCTCCTAAGTCATATCTACTGACCGCTAGGCCAAAAAAATAATACGCTTTGTTTCCAAGTCTTTTAGCTTGAATGGGCCTGATCAGTTGAGGAGGTTCTGTGCTAGCCATTTGATAGCGCAAAAGAAATTTTTTGCCACGCTTGATGATGTGTGGTCTTACTAAAAAATCTAATTCATCCAAACTTACACTAGGCTGTGGGCCAAAATGTTTATTGAAGAACTCCGTTACTGATTTTATAATTTCCATATTTTTAGCCTCACTACGGCCCTCTCCAAAGGAGAGGGAGGATGGTTTTTTTTGTTTATAATTAAAATTTTTTGCTTGAATTGAATGGGCGTGTTTTTTATTTTCTGTATCTGTTCCCACAATTCATTAAGCCCCCAGTATTGCTTTCCTCTCCTTTGGAGCGAGCTGTGGTGAGGCTTCCTTACGGTGCCCGAGCAGGTTCAGGGTCTCCGATAGGTGGCGGGTATTGTCCCCAGGCCCTCGTTGGGTTTTTATGTGTATTGTACTCTCCAGTGCCTATATGTCCCACCATTGTTGGATCAGGGTCTCCTGGTCCAGGAATTTGGTTGCCAAGTAGTGCAGCGACATATACCGACCATCTTCTGGGTATTAACAGGCCAATGAGTATTCCAAAAATATTCGCTATAATGTCCGTTAGTGAATCGAGAATGTGATTTACTGTACCCTGGTTGGCTTGTTCTGCCTTGAATGAACCCGCATCTAGTGGGCTTTCATGATATAACCCCATTAGAATTAAGAATGGCACCCCAAATGGACCAACTCGATTTGCTGATATGGCATTGGTGGAGGCATGCCAAGCATGCATTCCGTTTCTGGCTGCAGTGCCTTCCGTCACTTGCCACGTTCGTTCATAGGTGATGGTCATGTCGCGGGCATAGGATTCGGGCATGCGTGCGCTTGTTGTTCCTTGATCGTTCCCTGATCGCCAATTGTCTTCTGCCAGTTCACGAATGCCAAATATTCTCAAAAATCCTAGTCCCATATCTTTTAGACCTTGTAAACCACTGGCTCCATTCCATGTAAATAAACTACCAATTAGCCGCACCAATCCGCCTAAAATTTCAACGATCCCAGCCAATGGAGCTGCAATAATGCCTGGCAAATAGTTTCGTATCCATCGACTGATGGTGGCAAATGCATTGATGATGGAGTCTAAGACACCCGATCCACTCGGTGTTGGCGTGCCATAAGGTCCCAAGTCGAGTGGTGTTTGTGTTTTTGGCGTTCGTGCTAATTCTGCAGGAAGATCTCCAGCAGTACCATGAGTCTGTGATAGATCTGCAGCACTACTTCTTGGCGGTGCAACAGGTGGTGCTACTGCTTGTTTTCCATTGGGATCTTTCGCAATTAATGGATTACCACGTACATAGGCATATACATTCAACCCATCACCAATGCCTATTGGATCGGCGTTGAGCCATCGCCCTAGCCAAACTGAATAATAACGTGCACCATGATATTCTAAGCCACTTTCTTCATCCCGCTCCATACTTGTGTAGCGATAGCGTTTGGCACTGGCTTGAATGTCTTTATCTACTGCTTGATAGCTAGTCGTTCCGTAAGGATGGTATTCCTCGTAGCTGATGATGTTGGCATGGTCATCTGTTTCGATAGCAGCCGAGCCGAGATGATTGCCGAATTGATAACGAACGAGCTTTGCTGGTGCAGCATCCGTACCTATAGTGCGCGATTCAATCATCGCAATCCGACTTTTATCGTCGGAAACGTGACACGTTTTACGTTCTAGTGTGAGGGTGTCGGTGGTGTCGTATTCCTGGTATATTTCGGTTCCACCTACATAAATGCGTTGATTTTTTTTGCTTGGATTTAGTACACCTGCTGCTGCTTGTCTCTCGGTAATCTTGCGGACTCGTTGCCCATTGCCATCATATACATAATAGATGATTTCAGGTGTCCCTGTTAATACTTTTTGTTTGGCAATGGCTTGTAGTTCCTCTTTGAAATTCCATCGCATGACTTGCAAATGGGGTAATTCGGTGATGAATCCATGTTTGGGATGATGTGGATATAGGTAATTAAAGGTGTTTGCATCTTGTCCAACTTGGGTTGATTTTAGTCGGTTATTGATGGTTTCATAGGTGTAGGTTCTAGTCCAATTGCCGGCTGCTGCAACATGTCGCATTTGGGCCATGTTTCCCACGCCATCATAATCATATTGTTGGGTATAGTTTCGCCAAGCCATGTTATCACCCTGACTGTATGGTATCAAAAAGGGAAGATCATTCCAATTATCCTCTAAACCAAAACTTACTTGTGCAATGTGTTCCTTGCCCGTGGCTTCTATTAAGCGATAAAGTGGATCGTAGGTATACGAAGAAGTTCCTGTGGTTTTTTGATTATTAAAAAAAACATTTGGAATATTTTTATCCTCGACATAGTTGATGTTACCAACAGGATCAAAGGTGTAGTATAAATCCTGCAGCGGATCATTGTTTAGCCTCGTGGTTTCTAATCGAATCAGGCGGAATGTTTCTTTGTCGTAGTAATAATTGGTGCTTACATCATTACCGTAGCGTATTTTGCTGCGCTTTCTTTTTTCATTGTACTCGATATTTTTGACAAAAAAATGGGTGCTAGCTCCTTGTGTTAACTGCACTTGCTCCAATAAACCCGCTTCGTTGTAGGTGGGCAGATGGATACTTCCATCCGGAGTCGTTTGTTGGGTGATCCGGCTTAAAGCATCGTATTCAAATGTGGATGTAAAAATTTCGGTATCCAATGCCACATCAGGATTGAGTACGTTCCAATCTACTACTTCTTTATATTTAGTGGCGAAAGTTCGAGTGGTGCTCAGAGGGTTTCCTTTAGAATCAAATTGAGCCGTTGCTATTTTACCCGCCGTATCGTATACCAATACTGGTTTGGTGCGCCAGTTGTTGATTGTATCATTAGGCAAGCCTTCTCCATAAATTGTTTTTTCAAAAGCATGATTTAACGGACTCGTACCATCACCACCGACGATCGTTTTTAGTGTCAGACGGTGCAATGTATCGTACGTAAAAGAAAGCGTTTGATTTCGCTCGTCCCACGTCCGCAATGCATCACCCAGAACATTTTTGATCAACCAACGCTGGCCTGTATCCATGCTGTTTTGATATACCTGATTGCCTAGCATGTCGTATTTGTATTGCATTTGTACGTTGCCTCGGGCATCGGTAATCCGACGAACATTGCCTTCGATATCTAAATCCACTTCAGTCTTGTAAAACACATCCACATTGGAGGTATTCCTACTGTGTTCAATTTGCAAAATCGGTTTGCCCATGGTGTCCACGTAGCGCGCACAAGGTGTACTATCGTGATTGGCTGCTTTTTGGGCACTCAGTTTTTCTTTGGCGGGATCTTTACCCTCAGCGATCAATTGGGCATCAATCAAGTGGTTGAACCGATTGGTATACCATGCAGAAGCAAGGATGTTGTCATTCTGATCATAAATGAGCTGTTTCCAGGAATCGAACTCCGTTGTGGAAAACGTATCATCTGGAAATGCCGTCTTCATCAACCGCCCCATGGCATCGTAATACATCAGTGGAGTGACACCTGTTTCTACCAGTTTTTTTAAATTTTCATACTGATAGCTTACTGAAAAATAAGGCTCATATTTTTTAACTGCTTTCCCTTTATTGTTTAGTACGGTTCGTCCATTGCCAATCCAGCGGAGCTGTGGTGGGAGGGAGGCAGATGTATTAACGGTTGTGATGGTATAGGTATCATCTGGATGGACCACTACCTGTTTAGCTAGCCCTGGTTCTGCCTGTACTTTTTTCATCACCACCTGACCTAAGCCGTTAGAATATTCAAAACTGATTTGAATGGGCGAATTGTTGTTTTGCTGAAAATGTTGTTCCCGCATGATCGAAGCGATAACCACGGGTTTGGTGCCTGCTGAATTTTTATAAACATCTAAATCGTAAATAAAGCGAGCTGTGGCATGATGCAATAAGCTTTTTCCTGCGGCAGTCAAAGCAGTCGAGGTAGTTGAGTTGAGGAAATTAGTCGCCAGTAAATCATCCGCTGCAGACGAATAATCGGTCAATCTTGCCAAATCATCCGCTTCGGCACCTTTTCCAAAAACAGCCATCGCTTTAATAAAACCCAATTCATCCGAAATGGCTTGCGAAATATTTCGGTTCGGATCTTGTATACGCTCAGGCGAAAGTGTACGCATATTGAATGATAAAACGCTCGTTTGGTTTAGCAGGGCGTCGGTCGTCGTATCAATCAGTAAAAAATAATTGGAATAATAATGTACACTGGTTTTACTTCCGAATGGATCCGTAAAGGAAATGGGCACATAAAAACGGTTTTGTGCATCCGCAAATGTTTCGACTCCTGCAATAAACTGGGTACTGCCTGATCGTATCCACCAATTGGCATCTCCTTCGCTATGGGTAAACTTTCCCTCCACTAAAAGAGGATCATTCACTTTTGCGCCATAAATATCAGTGATCAGCGTAGGCGTATATGCCTGTTGGTAATTTTCAAATGGAAGCGCCTTCGATTGTAGTTGATGCAAAGGCAATGCAGCTGTTAAATCATTTTTGTAAAAAACATTCCGCACATGTTCAATTAATCGTTTTTGAGAAGTACCAGCTGCTGGATTCGTATTGATTGCCGAATAATCAACTTCAATGGCCGTAGTTAGGATGTTGTTAAAATCGCTCAGTGCAAAAAGGGGATTAAGTTTAGAAATACCTTTCAGCTCATAGGTTTTTACCTCGGATGGGATTCGGACGCGATAGTCGGTATCGGTATCAATATCATTGGTGAAACCATTTTGTACATAGGTGATAAGCGTTTTGTTCTGCGCATCTTTTGTTGTCTGAGGCAATGATGCATCTAGTATCAATCTGGGATACATCACAAAAGCCGATTCTAACACATGGCCATATTCATCGAACAGGATGTTTAAATTGTGCGAAATACGTGGATCTTCGGTGATGCGTTCGTAGTTATAGATGATCGCTTCACTTTCTTTGACCATAAAAATGGCATACTTATTCTGACCCTTTGGTTGTATTAATTCGATCACAGCATTATGTGTCGCCACGGTGAAGGGTGTTAACTCTTTTTGGATTTGATCGGGTGTGGCACCTGTCGAGGGGGCATCTTTCGCAAATACTTCAGAACGCAAGCCCATGCCCTTGCAAGCGCGTAAAGCCTCCTGCCATTCTATGCCAGTTAAATGAGTGATGGATGAAGGGGCCAATCCAGGTGATGCAATCAGTCGCGTGTCGGGTAATGGAATCTCATTATTAGTCACCACATACCCTTGCCGGCTCATTTCTTCGTACCAATAATCTTTTTCGAATTGGTTGAATAGTTTATCAAAACCCAAAAATGCGCCCGTATGAAACCATGATTTGGTGCACACAGGTGCTTGATACAATGTCGCACCGACGACATTGCTGGCGTTTCCCTTCATCCAATTGTCAAAATCCTCGGAATCTGTTTGCTCCACCATGCCAAACCCTCTAAACTCACGTTCGGGATGATCGAAATAGCCGTGGTGATATTTGTACGAGGAAACAAATTGAAATCCTGTGATGGTATCTTTTATCGTGGTTTTAGAAACGCACTGTACTGGAAAATGTAATTTAGTCGCCCATGGTCGCCCTGCCAGTTTATCCTCGATGTAAAATTTAGTGGAGGGGGTGTATTCTAAAGCAACCTCTTTGCCCAAATTATTTTTGTAAGAGGTCATCAAGTATGGCTTCTTACTATTCATCAGGTCGATGTATCGTAAAGGTGCGTTGGCATCCTTCGTTAAATTGCTCGACCATACCACGCAAGGAACGCCATTGCCCAATAAATCAGCAACCGTAATATTTGTTTGTTGATGAATTTCGGGAAAGCCATCAATCTCGAAGGGGTTTGTGTCGAAACTATTCCCGTTTAAATTCATCCAACAAGAGAATTTGTTTTTGCCCAAATAAATAACGTCGGATGTTCCAGAACCGTCAATATCAGCAATACGAAGTAGGGCAGGGTTGAAGGTGTCGGGATAATCAAATAGTGGGGCATTGTCCATGGCCACTTTGGTGCCGAATTTGCCAAATCCCAAATTGGGCCAATAGCAAATTTCGCCGTTGCGTATGCGGACAAGGTCGCTTGTGCCATCGCCCTTCATGTCGGCTAGAAAAATACTTTGCGTCTGGTCGGTGAAAATAAAAAGGGGACCTTTTTCCTCGTCAAATAATTTGGGCGCATACCGAGCCGGTTTATAGCCCTCCCGGCCTGCCGACTCGTACCAGGTAAGCACATAATCCTCAGAAATTAAAAGATCGGGTCTTCCATCCCCATTTAAGTCTAGCATTCGGATGGTGGTACTGTCTAAATCGATATTGGGCATGTTGGCGAACGTGCGAAACGATTGCCATTCATCATTATCGCTCAATTCGAAGTATCCCCGAGGCTCTTTATTTAAATGAACGATCTGCTTGCAGCCATCTGCATCGATATCTACCAATTTAAGCGGAGTACCTAAGCCAATAAAAGAAGGTTTAGGAGCGATTAATGTGGCTTGTTCAAATTTTCCATCACCCAGATTGTGTTTATAATACCAGCCATCCGCTTGCTCAGTGAGTATACCCGATAGGCCTTCGCTAAATAAATCAGTAAAGAGATAAGGTGGATCTTGTAAACCAGTGGGAGCATGCACCACATTTTCTGGCGAAATGGTTTTTACATCAAAATTCCATTCATTTTGTTGATAGGCAAACTCGATAGCGGGTAAGCTTTTTTTCGTGTAGGTACCATCTACTTGTTTGATATAACCGCAGGAGGTGATGGCTGATAGAAACGTAAAACTAGTTTCTGTGGCTGTATCGTAATTAAAATCCAGTGATTTGACCAGCGCAGCTCCATCTGCTAGTTCGGCGAAATAATGAAAAAATAAGATTCGTTTGCACAACCTTGTCGTGCGTATCTCAAAACCCGATTTGTAATCCGAAAATGCATCTGGCCTAAAATCCCAATCATGTATTTCATCAAAGGGTGCATGGGCATTGTACTCCCCATAATCGAAAATGGTTTGAAACAGATAATCCGAAGAGGAGGGAAGCGGATCACCAAATTGCTTGTAGGGTGTTTTGTTTCCGTAAAGTATTTTTTCGAGATATAAATTGGTGTAGGTAATGGTACCTGCCGCAATTCGGTTTCGATTGTGTATCGATATAGCATCAACGCCTTTATTGTCCTCTGGTTTATACATATAATTGACACAATTTCCCTTGTCATCAAATGTGAATTCAGGTAACCATTCAAATACGTGATTGGCATCTAATGGATCCGACAATCTGGATAGGCTAGTCCACCCAAAAAGCGTGGTGGTATTTTCTTTGGTGATGACACGCCATTTGATTTCTTCGGATGATTTGCTTGACCACCGTTCGATTCGCGCGAATAGGCCTTCGATACGTGGTTTATAAAATCGGATGGTAAATAAGTTGTCAGACGAATCTTTTTCATGGATGATATAATTTCCATGCGCATCCATACTAAAACTACCGTCATTTTCCTTTTTATACGCAGGCACTAAATCCTCCGCTTCGGAAAAAAGGAAGGTATCTGAATCTATCGAATCAATATAGTGTGGGCGTTCTTTATCTGTTTTTCGTTTGATCGATGGTAGACTAATTCCCCATCCTAAACCAAAAATACCATTGCCACTACCTGAATTGTAAGCTAAACCTAATGTTGGTGTGGCCGCGCGAGCTTGAGAAAATGGTAGCAGGATCGAAAAGGAAGCAGTTTCACTGACTGCATTGACAGAAAATTTCTCATCAATCCCTTTTATGGAGCCTCCTCCTGTAGGAAGTGTGATGGATGGTGTCTCAAGTCGGTTGGATTTTGTCTTTCCTCCATCAGGTCGTATAAATTGGTTCGATGAGTTGCTATCAGCACTTGGGTCGATCACATTTTTTAATGTTGACTGAGGCATAGGGAAAGATCTTTTTTGAAGACGATGAATCCTATAGATTTTAACTTTTTGTCAATATCAATTTATAGTAAATTAATACGACCTTAAAGAAAAATATTTTTTATTTTTCAACTATTATACCACTGGTTACTAGTTCTTTATGGAATTACTAACAGTTAATTGTTGGTAACTAATTTTAATAATTACTAAAAATATTTTTTTTGATAA
>CAIOLR010000104.1 GCA_903859135.1 uncultured bacterium
CAATCGCTTTTCAGGCCTATAATATTATTCCTTTTTCATTTTTAAACAGGCTCTTAATTTTCTGGATATGTTGATCTAAATAATTCCCTATTCTATACCCCCAAATAAAAGTGATCATGGTTAATAAAAACAACCACTCCAATCTTTTTTGATCGGCCACATGGGTAGCTTCGGTGTTAAAGCCACTGCTTTTGAGTGCTTTTTCCACCTGTCAATGTTGTTTATAGGTCATTATAGCTTGTTCAGGCTCATTAAACGGTACAATGATTTTGCCCTCCAAGTCCACTGTTTTGCATCCTGACAGTTAGCACAATTGCCTTTAATGAATTTACTATTTTTTGATAAGAATATAAAATTTATTCATTTTCAGGTGATTGACCGTAAGTAAGGCAACCTTACTGTGCCTTTAAAAAAAATGGGGGTTTAGTTTTAGTAGGGTACGGAACTCATTAAAGTCAAAATGAGACGAAGATTCTTTTAGAAAGGCTTACTGGGAGCCTAAAAAAGTAGAAGAACTTAGTAAGGATATCTAGTATTTATTGTCCTGATGAGCGATGTTCGAAATGTTTGCTCTACAGCTACCACATCCACTTTTACATTCCTTCTGGGAGCTAAAACTGTAATAAAGCTTTCTAACTACGTAGACTATAGATAGAAGAAACAAAAGAATCAAACCTTTTTCCTGTAAAGACATGGCGTCAATTTAATTTTATTGCTGGATAATTCTCAATGTATCTTCAGATTTTGGGTGTTGGATTTTAAAATCTTGAGCTATAGAAGCCCCGAAACATATAGCCAAAATACAAATTAAAAACGCTAACTTCGCGAATTAAATTCAAATTGAATGCAGAACATTAGAAACATAGCGATTATTGCGCACGTTGACCACGGTAAAACTACATTAGTAGACAAAATTTTACATCAAACCAACCTCTTTCGTGATAATCAAGAAACAGGCGATTTAATACTTGACAATAATGATTTGGAACGTGAGCGTGGTATTACGATTGTTTCAAAAAATGTTTCTGTCAATTATAAAGGCATAAAAATTAACATCATTGATACTCCTGGTCACGCCGATTTTGGTGGCGAGGTAGAACGTGTGTTGAAAATGGCTGATGGTGTTTTATTACTGGTAGATGCTTTTGAAGGAGCCATGCCTCAAACACGTTTTGTAACCCAAAAAGCATTAGCCCTAGGCTTAAAACCCATTGTGGTTGTTAATAAAGTTGATAAAGAAAATTGTCGCCCAGAAGAAGTTTATGAGTCCATATTTGAGTTATTCTTCAATTTAGAGGCGACCGAGGATCAACTTGATTTTCCTGTCATTTATGGTTCATCCAAACATGGATGGATGAGTACGGATTGGAAAGTACAGACGGAGGACATTACTCCTTTATTAGATTGCATCTTAGCGCATATCCCTGCTGCACCTTCTTTTGATGGTACACTGCAAATGCAAATCACTTCTTTAGATTATTCTTCATTTGTGGGTCGTATTGCGGTCGGTCGAGTAGCAAGAGGCGTGATCAAAGAAAATCAACCTGTTTCTCTCGTAAAACGTGATGGTACGATTCAAAAGTCCCGAATAAAAGAACTTTACACGTTTGAAGGATTAGGAAAAGTAAAAGTAGCTGAAGTAAAGTCGGGCGATATTTGTGCAGTGGTAGGTATTGACGGTTTTGATATTGGTGACACAATTGCTGATTTTGAAAAACCAGAGCCATTGGCATTCATCAAAATTGATGAGCCTACGATGAATATGCTTTTCACGATTAACAACTCTCCTTTCTTCGGAAAAGAGGGTAAGTTTGTCACCTCTCGTCACTTGCGTGATCGCTTGTACAAAGAGATGGAGAAAAATTTGGCACTAAAAGTAGTTGAAACAGAATCTCCAGACGCTTACTTGGTATACGGACGTGGTATTCTTCACTTGTCAGTACTGATTGAAACGATGCGCCGCGAAGGATATGAAATTCAAGTAGGTCAGCCTCAAGTAATCATCAAAGAGATAGACGGTGTAAAATGTGAGCCTATTGAAACACTAATTGTGGATGTTCCTGGTGAAGTTTCGGGGAAGGTGATCGAGTTGGTTACGCAGCGTAAAGGGGAATTGTTGGTGATGGAACCTAAAGGAGATCTTCAGCATTTAGAATTTGATATTCCAGCACGTGGTATCATCGGACTCCGTAACAACGTTTTAACTGCCACTGCGGGCGAAGCCATCATGGCTCACCGATTCAAAGCCTATGAGCCTTGGAAAGGGAAAATTCCTAGTCGTTTAAACGGTGTTTTGGTATCGATGGACAATGGCAAGACAACGGCTTTTTCTATTGATAAACTACAGGATCGTGGACGCTTTTTTGTTGAACCAGGGGAAGAGGTATACGAAGGTCAAATTATGGGAGAACATATCCGTGATAATGATTTAGTGGTGAACCTAGTAAAAGCAAAACAACTAACCAACATGCGTGCATCTGGTACAGATGATAAAATGCGTATTGCTCCAAAAATTCCTTTTTCATTAGAAGAAGCAATGGAATACATTCAGATCGATGAGTATGTTGAAATAACACCAGGTTCTATACGCATGCGTAAAGTAATTTTGGATGAAAC
>CAIOLR010000105.1 GCA_903859135.1 uncultured bacterium
CAATCGCTTTTCAGGCCTATAATATTATTCCTTTTTCATTTTTAAACAGGCTCTAAAAAAATCACGAATTAGCAGATTGGAGAATAAAAAAATTCTACTTTTGACCACCCCTAAGCTTCAGGAAGCTTACCTTCATCACCAAATGGATTATCAATCTTATACTCTTTCCAATGGCATCCGTGTGATGCATGCTCCATCACACTCCAATATATCGCATGCCTGCATCCTGATTAACGCAGGCTCTCGTGATGAAAAATTGCAGAAAAATGGACTCGCACACTTTATTGAGCACTTACTTTTTAAGCGTACCGAAAAAAGAAACACTAATCAAATACTCAACAGACTAGAACTAGTCGGGGCCGATTTAAATGCATATACGACCAAAGAATACACCTGTATCCATGCCTCTTTTTTAAATCCACATCTGGACCGCACGTTAGATTTATTTGAAGATCTTGTTTTTCATTCCGTCTTTCCAGAAGATGAAATGGCAAAAGAAACAGAAATTATTTTAGATGAGATTTCCTCTTATCAGGACCAGCCAGATGAAGCCATCAATGACGACTTTGATGATCTAATTTTCGAGGGGCATGCATTGGGCAGAAATATTTTAGGAACCCCAGAAAGTATTCAAGATTTAAAGCAGCAAGACATTTTCGATTTTATTCGGTCAAATTATCGCACAGACGAAATTATTGTGGGCATCTCTGGTCATTATGATTTCAAAAAACTAATCCACAAAGTGGACCATTTTTTTGGAAAAATTGCCAGAAACACACCTGCTCATCATCGCGAAAACCTCAATCACTACACAGCTCAAAAAAAACACCTCAAAAAACCAATTAATCAAACACATTGTGTCATTGGTACTCGCTCATATTCTGTTCACAGTCCACATAAAATTGGTTTTTTACTGTTAAATAATCTTTTAGGTGGCCCTGGCATGAGTGCTCGATTGAATTTGGAAATACGCGAGAAACACGGGATTGCTTATAGCATCGAGTCTAATTATACCCCCTTGAGCGATACGGGTATTTTCTCTATCTATTTCGGGACCGATACTGAAAAAACAGAGAAAGCACTCAAACTCATCCATCGCGAATTAAAAAAACTTCGAGATCATGCATTGGGTACGGTTCAACTACATCAGACTAAGCAAAAATTTATTGGCCAAATTGCCCTCGCAGAAGAAAATCGAATGGGGGTATTGCTATCCATGTCAAAAAGCATGCTCGATCACAATCGCGTAGATTCTCTGGAAGAGGTTTTTGCAAAAATAAATGGGATTACCGCCCCCCAGTTGCTCGAAATAGCCAACGAGATGTTTGATCCTACTCAGCTCAGTATGCTTCTTTTTGAACCAGGAAATTAAGATCGCTTATTTTTAAATGAGACTAGAAGTTGTTTCCCAGCTTCTCGAGCATTTCCTTTGGTATTTGTTTCAAATCGAGCACCAGAAAGCCATCTAAGCTGTCCGAGAATTTAGGATCAATATTAAAACAGATAATCTTCGCATTTAAGGCAATGTATTGCCGAAGCAGGACTGGTATTTTAATATGCTTTGTTTCTATTTCGGAAACGAGGCTATCTAAATTTTTCAAGCTATCGCCTGACTCCACTAGCAAGCCCACATCTATTTTTGAAAAATCTACCTTAAATTTTTTACGCGGTTTAACGTACTTGGCAAGCTGGTGATCAAAATGATTTTTGTTAATAAAATCAACGATCAGCGATTTAGAGAGTTTAGAGAAATGATTACTAATACTCACAGGGCCAATTAAGTAACGGTACTGCGGATTATCCATTAAATATTTTAGAATTCCCTTCCATAGCAAAAAAAGTGGGAGAGGTTTCAACTGGTACTCTTTCCGAACCCAGGATCTGCCTAACTCTAAGCTTTGTTGCAGTATTGGATACAATGAGAACTTTATTCTAAAAAGTTCGTTGAGATAAAAACCAGCCCTACCCATACTGTAAAAGATTTCATCTCCCTTCCCCAAACGATAGGCACCGACAATCATATCAGTACTCCGATCCCAAATAAACAAATGATTGTAATAAATGTCATATTTATCTAAATCCTGTTTTTTGTTTGTTCCTTCGCCAACCTCTCTAAAAGTGATTTCTCTTAACCTTCCTATTTCTTTGATAATATGGGGGATTTTTGAGGAAGGAGCAATGTAAACCTCATAATTTTTCTCTGTCCATATTTTACAATCCTGCAAATGTGCTACCTCAACTGAAAGCACATCAGCAGCAATTGGATTTATTATTTTTTCTTGTCTTTTCTGAATCCTAAACAAACTACGCGGACTAAATATTTTTTTCTCGTCCTCAAGCCCGGCACCCAGAGCATAAGTCTTGGCTCTCAAATAATTTAGCACTTGAGCTGTATTCGTACGATTGGGTATATCCTGAACAAGGATAGGTTTACCAATACGCACCCGAATCAGATGACCTTGCTTATTAAAAAGCTCAGAAGGTAATTTCGCGGTTCGCAAGGTCGGATGAATTAAACTTAATAGATTAAACAACAAACCATTATTCCCATGGAAATAAATTGGAACCACGGGGACGTTCGCTTTTTCAATGAGCCTTCCTACTACTGGATGCCATAACTTATCGGTTACTTGCTGCTTCTTTATTTGATACGTTGAAACCTCTCCCGCTGGAAATATGCCAATAGGGGTTCCTTTTTGCAATAACTCGAGGGTATGCTTAATCCCACTGATGCTCGAGGCATGTTCAATGTTTTCAAAGGGATTGACTGCGATAAAATAGTTGCTCAAATTGGGAATCTTTTTAAGCAAAAAATTAGCCATCATCTTCGAATCAGGTCGCACCGTGCATAACAACTTTAACAAAACCAATCCTTCAACGCCTCCATATGGGTGGTTTGCGATTGCAATAAATGCACCTTCTTTTGGGATATTTTTCAGTTCACCCTCATCAAAGGAAACACGTACTCCAATGAGTTGAAGTATTTTATCTATAAAACTAATGCCCTTTAAATGATGCGCCTTGTCAAACACTTCATTTACCTCATTTATTTTCATGATCTCCATCAAAAACGATGCTAAACCAGGCATAGGAACTCTATCCAAGTTGATCGCTTTAGCGAAGTCTTCTTTGGTGATGATTTTCATGTGTTTAATTGTTTTATTATCGGCCATGAAGCTGTCATGAGCCCAATTAATCGTCTAGGGTTTGAACGGCGACTCATGACGGTTCCATCGTATAAGACTTTTAGTGCTTCTTGTGGTACGTGCTCTCAAAATTATCGATTATATTTAGGATTTTGTGGCACTAACGAATGAAAACCATCATGAGTGATCACGCTGATGAAACCAATAGCTCCCATGATCATTTCAAAATCAAAGCCATTGAAATTAATAAATGCATATGCGCAACCCGCTAAAGACGTATTTCAAATTCTCTAAGAAAGAGTACAACGGTATTTTTATTTTATGTCTGTTGATGATCGTCATGATCCTATCTCCGCTCATCTATCAAATGTTCAGAAAACCCACTATTTATGAGTTTGATCAATTCAAACAAGAGATAGAGGCATTTAAAGAATCTGCTCAAAAAGAGCAAAAACAGGATCTTAAAAGTCAAAAAAATACGATTGAAAAAAAGGAACTCAAACCCATTTATGTTCCGTTCGACCCAAACGGATTATCTGAAGAGCAATGGCATATGCTAGGTTTATCAGATCGGCAAATCAAAGTGATCAAAAACTACGAATCAAAAGGAGGGAAGTTTTACAAGAAAGAAGACCTAAAAAAAATATATTCCATTAAACCCGACCAGTATACTCAGTTGGAACCCTATATTTCCATTCAAGTCACCAAATCAACGACAAGCCATCCGTCATCAAGCGAATTTAAATCGAATCAAAATTTAAATTCGATAAATACACGCATTGTAATAGACTTAAACGAAGCAGATTCTTCCAAATTGGAAACCGTACGTGGAATAGGTCCAGCATTTGCCTCACGAATTATCAAATACAGAAATCGTTTAGGAGGATTCCACAGCAAGGATCAATTGCGTGAAGTATATGGCCTAGATTCCATCAAATATGAGCAGATAAAAGATCAATTGCGCGTATCGGGCACTATTCGAAAAATAAACATCAATACAAGCACTTTTAACGAACTCAAAACACACCCTTATTTAAATTATAAACAAATCAACGCCATTATTCAATACCGCAAACAACATGGAAATTATACAGACATCGATGACCTACATCAGGTCTCCATTCTAAACCCCGAATTTTTACGTAAAATTGCA
>CAIOLR010000106.1 GCA_903859135.1 uncultured bacterium
CTGAATCATTCAGTAACTTTCAAGCCCGGGTAAGGTTCCTCGCGTATCATCGAATTAAACCACATGCTCCTCCGCTTGTGCGGGCCCCCGTCAATTCCTTTGAGTTTCACCCTTGCGGGCGTACTCCCCAGGTGGAATACTTAACGCTTTCGCTTTGACGCTAACTGTATATCGCTAACATCGAGTATTCATCGTTTAGGGCGTGGACTACCAGGGTATCTAATCCTGTTTGATCCCCACGCTTTCGTGCCTCAGCGTCAATATAACCTTAGTAAGCTGCCTTCGCAATTGGTGTTCTGTGACATATCTATGCATTTCACCGCTACTTGTCACATTCCGCCTACCTCAAGTTAATTCAAGATTATCAGTATCAAAGGCAAGCTTACGGTTGAGCCGCAAAATTTCACCTCTGACTTAATAATCCGCCTACGCACCCTTTAAACCCAATAAATCCGGATAACGCTTGGATCCTCCGTATTACCGCGGCTGCTGGCACGGAGTTAGCCGATCCTTATTCTTTCGCTACTTTCAACACCTTACACGTAAGGTGATTTATTCACGAATAAAAGCAGTTTACAACCCGTAGGGCCGTCTTCCTGCACGCGGCATGGCTGGTTCAGGCTTGCGCCCATTGACCAATATTCCTTACTGCTGCCTCCCGTAGGAGTCTGGTCCGTGTCTCAGTACCAGTGTGGGGGGTCATCCTCTCAGATCCCCTAGACATCGTCGCCTTGGTGAGCCATTACCTCTCCAACTAGCTAATGTCACGCATGACCATCTTTATCCTATAAATATTTGATCAAAAAAGGATGCCCTTTCGTGATGTTATGCGGTGTTAATCTTTCTTTCGAAAGGCTATCCCCCAGATAAAGGTAGGTTTCATACGCGTTACGCACCCGTGCGCCACTTTTCCAATGAGCAAGCCCATTGGTATCGTTCGACTTGCATGTATTAGGCCTGCCGCTAGCGTTCATCCTGAGCCAGGATCAAACTCTCCATTGTAAAAATGTTTGTTTTAATCATGACTCTATTATTTCTCAAATAGAATCTGTTATTGTATCTATTAATGTAAATTGACGTTTTTTTAAAATAAACGAGTTTATCTTTCTCGTTACGCTACTGACATTTCTTTAAAGAACTTTGCGCCTCGCCTCGCGGGTTGACTTATTTAAATCTGCTTCTCATCCTACAATGATTGGCCTTAAATTTCTGTTTTTTTTAATCTTTAGCATTGCGCTTCCAATTGTGTTTTCTTGACTTCTTTGTCGTTCCCTTTTGATCGGGGTTGCAAAGGTAATAAATATTACTGATTTTGCAAGTTTTATTTTTTATTATTTTTTGGTTTTAAAACTGTTAACATTGCGCTTACAGTTGTGTTTTTAGACTTTTTTGTCTTTCGTTTTATTGGACTGCAAAGGTAGTAAAGATTACTAAAATTGCAAATTTTATTTTAACCTTATTTTCTTTTGAAAACTTTTAGCATTGCGCCTCTAGTTACGTTTTTTTGACTTCTCTGTCATCCCGTTGATCGGGTTGCAAAGGTAGCAAAGATTGCCTGTTCTGCAAATTTTATTTGAACTTTTTTCTTACCCACCCTACTCCTACTAACTCTCTCTATTCAAATACGCTATTTCAACCATCACCCCATCTATTCTTTCCCCTCACTCTTGTCCCCCTTGCGGGTTGCAAATGTAGACACTTATTTAATACTTCACAAACGTTTAACCCGATTTAATTCACTTTTGCACTTAACAAACTGAAAATCTGTTAGTATAACCCCTAAAAAACCTAGACTAACATAAATTCGGATGCTTTAGGAGTTGATTTTATTATAACTAGAACATCGAAAGAGTCAAAAGACTCCCATAGAAATACTGTACTTAAACTACAGACAAACAGGAAAATGAATGCGGGGTAATATCTCTAAAGATGAACTCGACCAATATTTGAATCTCAATACAGCTCAGCTTAATAAATACAGGCGAAAACCTATGTTATATTTTATGTAAAATTAAGATTAGCGTTCGTTAGCAATCATATAACCAATTTCTGAAAATTGAGGATTACCCTGTAGAATCTCTGCTAACCTAGCTGGATTGGCTCTTTTATCATCTATATTAGTCGGTCCTCAAAAAGGAATCAAGTATCACATTATTAACAATTTACATTAAAATATGTGTATAAAATTATGCAATAAATGGATGTATTTATAACAAAAACTGGTATTTTTCATCATGCTAACAAAGACAAAATCGCC
>CAIOLR010000107.1 GCA_903859135.1 uncultured bacterium
GCATCGATAGGGGAGAAAACGCACTATCCATGATGCCTAATTTTAGTGCACTCTTTCCAAGAACACGAACCTACACCTGTGCTGGATCGCTTCGAGTAGATTCCAAGCGTCTTAACTTCCAGAGAAGATGACAAGACTGTTCTGTTGTTGGCTAAGAACAAGAAGGAGGGGGCATGCAAGATTTGAGATGCCAAAGATGAGAAAGCATCTTTTTTCATTAGACGACCTTTCAGGCAAAAAAATAAATAATATATACGCTTGATATACAGAGGATTAGAAGTAAAATTAAAGAATATTTGGCTAACTTTAAATTTGGGGATTTGCTAGTTTTCCCGTAATTTTGAGTCCTGTTTGCCATGAAAAAAAATATCCTCTATCACTTAGATATCGAAATTGACCGCTTGACCAATAGCGTACAAAACACTATTTCAGGCGATAGTTTTGCAACAGACGTGTTTGAGGTTGCCAAAGCCGACCTGAAAAACGTTGTCAAAGCCAACGGCTGGAAATTCGATTGGAAGGCTGTGGTAAAAGAGACTGACAGAAAGGTTTACAAACTCACGATAAAAGACAACCCCGACATCATCCAAGGTTTGGCAAGCATTAGTGACTATGGCGACCATTTTTATCTTCACCTGGTAGAAAGTGCGCCATTCAATCTTGGGAAAAGTAAACTTTATGCTGGTGTTCCAGGGAACTTGTTTGCGTTCACTTGCAAACTCTCTTGGGATAAAGGCTATGACGGTTTTGTTTCTTTTCAATCCAAAACTAAACTGATTGAACACTACGAATCATCACTGGGCGCAACCCATGTTGGAGGACACAAGATGGTAATATTTCCAAAGGCGGCACTCAAACTTATCAAACAATATTTTCAAACATAAACAGATGGGACATATAAAAGAACCTGCCGGCGTTGATCTCAATGTAGGTCCTATGCCATTCTCTGCCGAGGATCGTCAAGAGGTAAGTGCAATCATTACGCAATACAAAAGCACAGGCGAGATGCCTAAGTTGCCGCGAAAGAGCAAGTCAAGAAGAAGAAAATTTGTTGTCATTAAAGATAGTCTGCTTGAACGAGCAAAATCTAGGACTGTAAAGGAGAAATCCATCGTTTTAGGATCAGATAAATAATAATGCGTTGAACTAAGCACTACTGCCCATGCTGCCTAAACGTAGCACAGGCAGCAGTGCCAACGTTCGAGGCCACGAACTTTGCAATATAGGCGAACGAAATCAGCTCACACAGAAGGGTGGTTTTGACATTACAAAGGAAATTTCATTATACCCTAACCCGACAACAGGGCATGTTTACTGGACCCGTGCACAAGACGGGCCTGTGACGGTAAAGATATTCAACTCACTAGGTCAATTGCAAATCACAAGAAACACTACTGAAAGCCACCTAGATTTGAACGCATTTACCCAGGGCGTGTATCGCTTGCAAATACTTTCATCGGAGAATGAGCTATTGTTCAACGGTAAGGTTTCTCTGGTGAAATAATATTCCTTTAACTCTGCGGCTGTACTGTCCCGGACACGTTGCAGCAGCGCTTTTTCTACTTACAAATATGAAAAATTGGATGATTTTAATGTTGCTGACTCTTTGTACCATACCAGCCTACGCCCAAAAGGAAGATAATGTCTGGATATTTGGATATGATTCAAATACTTATCCAGAGTATCCAGGAACAGACAGGATCACATTTGATTTTATGGATTCATTGGTAATATCTTATTCACATGGTGGAATGAAACAAATGGAATCCAATACCTCTATTTGTGATTCTACTGGAAAGTTGTTGTTACTTTCAAATGGTTGTTTTATTGAAACCGGAGACGGCGTCACGGTGGAAAACAGCGACAGCCTCAATCCGGGATGGGTGTATGACAATTATTGCACTGGCCCGTATGGCTATGGCTATAATTCAAACAGTACGATGCTCTTATTGCAAGCGCCTGGGTTTCCCTCCAACTATTGTTTGTTTCACATCCAAACTTACATCAGTTTCCAACCTTTAGCTGGCTACTACAATAATTTGCTTTACACTAAAATTGACATGGAAGCCAACAATGGGAATGGCAAAGTGATGTTCAAGAACCAACCGCTCATATCGGACACCATTCATAGTGATGCCCTTGCTGCAGTTCGCCATGCGAATGGGCGGGACTGGTGGGTTGTCGTAGCTAAACAATTCAGCAACAAATATTATTTAATATTGCTTTCTCCTCAAGGCATCACCATAAA
>CAIOLR010000108.1 GCA_903859135.1 uncultured bacterium
ACAAGTGAGGTGATTATGAAAGTTTCTGAGCAGCTTGAAGCCCAAATCATGAAAGGAATGGCTCCCATTATCGATGCCATCATCCATCAATTAAAAGAGCGGGTGGAAATCGAGAATCATCGCCCGGGAAGAATACAAAAGATTATTGCATCTGAAAAAGATCTACATGCTATTAAACAGGAGCTTAACCGATTTATAAGTAGCAGCAAAGAGAGGTTGCTGATTGAAGATGCGATCCTAATCATTAGCGAGGAAGCTAAAAATGATATTGGATTGAAACCAATTGTAGAAGACATCATACGGGCCGGAAAACTCTACCACGACAAATTGAACAAAGAGGTTTCAGAGATTGTCGTTCATGAAACATTGCAGGAGTGGCTGGAAATCTCAGATGAGACACTTCAGGGAATCTATACTTTGGGCTCCCAATTCTATGAGAGGCATGAGATAAAAAAAGCCATCGCGCTCTTTACGCTTCTAACTTTATTAAATAATTTTATATTTGAACCCTGGCTTGCACTAGGGATGGCCTATCGTGAAGAAAAGCAGGCCTTTTCCGCATTGCAAGCACTCACCCAAGCTTCTCTGGTTAACCTCCAGCACCCAGCCCCTCATCTCTATGCCGCAGAGCTCTATCTACAGATGGATCCACAAGTTTTACAAGCCAATCCAAGAGAACTTGCGAAACAGACGTTTGAATATTGCCTCACTTTCCTTACAGATAAGGATAGAGTGGAATACGAATCGTTAATAGTCAGTTTACAGAATGAATTTGGAGGCAATCTATGATCAATCTCAACCTTTGGCGGTGGTATCGGTGATACACAAATCCATAAAATGGGGCCCCACGAACCAACCGGAGGAAACAAAAATGCCCCTGGTTTGCCTATATTAATGGACCCGCCCCGTAATAGCAACAGTTTCATGAGGAACGCTGAAGAAGCAGAAAAAAGCGCTCCTCAAGGCTCTTTTTTACAAGGATTAGGTGATGCAGTAAGCCGCTTCTTCACTGCAAATAGTGTTCAGGATTTAAAAAGCAAGTTTAAAGATGGTGGAATTACTAAGCGTGTTGTACTGATTGTTGGGGTAATTTGTACAACAGTTTCACGTCTGACCGCATTTGCCATTGCCTCAGCAGCTGGATTCGCTATTACTCTGGCTATAAGCGCAAGTCTCATCGGATTGTTATATATTTTGATAAACAAGGATGCGGTGAGGAGTATCATCAATGTTTCTGCTATTATCGGAATTGGAGTGGCCGCAATACCGGGCTACATGGGAGCTGCATGCTTCAATTACGCATTGGAGTCGAATAATCATTCTATTGAAGATACATTCAATGAAATAGCAAAGCTAAATAAATTTTTTGCTGATTTAGGAGGTGCTATTGGACCCATAGTTGCACTTTGCCTTGCGAATTTTCTAAAAAATGCCTCATGATCATGTGAAATGACCCACTTGGCGATCATCAACTTCGACCCACCCCCGCCGATCATCAAAAACGACCCACCCTGGCGATCTTCAAAAATAACCCACCTGGTGATCATCAACTTCGACCCACCCAGCTGCGAAAAGCTGGCCAATTAGTCGCTTCATAATTCCCGTTTATTCATTCTAAATGAAGTTCTAATTTGTACCTCTTTCTTTGTGAGTGCTAAAGTTATTATCTCTGCGATGGGCGCCGGGAGTAATACTTTGGAGGTGAAGATGACACAAGGAAAAAAAACTAATATGCAAAAAACGTGAGAATGTATCTATAGATTTTGCTTAAAACATAGTTTAAGACAGATTCATAAAGATTTAAAAATTCATCGATCTGTCTTGAGAAACATACGAAATGTGGCAGAAAAAAATGGGTGGTTAGACACTGCACAGTCTATTCCCGATGACAGCGTACTAAAAGAAGCTTTTGATAATCAATCCTTAAAAAAAATCATCCAAATTTGAGACCTATCATGGATTAATTTTGGAGTGGGTAAAGGCTGGATATACAGCTGTTGTTATTCACAAGCTATTATCTGAAAAAATGACTTGCAGTCTTGTTCAATTGCGACGCTATTTAAAAAAATCTTTCCCAAAACTTGTTGATCCAATCATGGTTAGAACAACAACTCCAGGAGAGTACATGGATGTGGATTTCGGTTTTTTGGGAATGTTTTGGAATTCCTCAAATTCAAAATTCCGGAAAACTTGGGTGTTTTCCGCGCGTTTACGTCATTCTAGAAAAGCATATCGTGAAGTGGTTTTTGATCAGCATGTTACTACTTTTATCAAATGTCATATTCATGCTTTTGAACATTTTGGAGGAGTTCCTCTTAAAGTTGTTTTGGATAATTTAAAGTCGGGCGTGATTAAAAGTTGTATTGATAATGACCAGCTTAATCGCTCTTACACTGAAATGGCAGAACACTATGGAATTATTATTTCACCATGCTTACCACGCACTCCAGAGCATAAAGGGGGAGTAGAAAATGATATCGGATATATAAAAAAGAATTTTCTTTCACTCATTAATGAGAAGAAAAAATACCAGCCACATTTAGATCTTCTCTCTCTTCAAGAAGCTCTTGATAAATGGGATAGGGAGATAGCCGATGTTAGAACAGTGTATGGCGTTGGTAGATCACCGGCAATAATTTTCTTAGAAGATGAAAGAAATTCGCTTAAAGTACTGCCTGAATGTCGCTGGGAAATTAATGAATGGCGTCAATCTGAAGTCAGGAAAGATTGGAGCATTATGGTGGACAATGCCTATTATTCCGTGCCTTATATGTTAATAGGGCAAACTGTTCAGGTAATGATTACAACAAGTATCGTTCGTATTTTTTTTGAACACAATTCTGTAGCAACACATCCTCGTTGCAAAGAGAAGTGGGGATATCAAAGGAATGCTGATCATGCT
>CAIOLR010000109.1 GCA_903859135.1 uncultured bacterium
AGAAAAGCAGATTAGGCCATTAGATAGCTATACGCAACAAGAAGACGAGTGAGAATCGAGCACCAGATTTTTATAGGCCATACACCAGACTAGCAAAATACGTTAGCTGATAGCATGTACCTTTTTAAGGTTGACATCAACGAGGTTTATAGGCTATTACTTTGTTATATTGGGATCAACGAGTGGCTATTATCAACAACTCCAAGTCCTTAAGGGAAATATTAAATCGCTCCGCTAGGTCTTTATTGGTTAAGGCTCCTTGATACAGGTAAATTGCATTACGAACTCCTGGTCGTTCCCAGATCAAATTCACAATGCCTCCCACATCACCAATCTCGATCAATATGGGTGTAAAAATATTGGTCAAGGCATACGTAGCAGTACGTGATACGCGTGATGCAATATTAGGCACACAGTAATGGATGACATCGTATTTTCGAAAAATAGGCTCAGTGTGATTGGTTACTCTGGAGGTTTCAAAACACCCTCCCTGATCAATGCTGACGTCAATTATAACCGAATTGGGTTTCATATTGCTGATGGTCTCTTCAGATACAATACACGGGCTCCTTCCATTGTTAGCACGGATAGCTCCGATCACTACATCACAATTACGAATAGCTTTTTGCAGCACAATTGGTTGAATAACGGAGGTATAAATTCTTGAATTTATATTATTTTGCAATCGACGCAAGCGACAAATGGAGCTATCGAAAACTTTTACTGATGCCCCCAACGCAATTGCTGTTCTGGTAGCATATTCTCCAACGGCTCCTGCTCCTAAAATGACAATTTCTGTTGACGGAACACCTGTGACTCCACCAAGCATCAATCCTTTTCCGCCGAAAACTGTACTTAAATATTCAGCAGCAATTAGAATAGACGTAGCTCCGACAATTTCTCCCATGGCTCGGACAACACCATGCACATTCCCATCATCTAACAAATATTCATAAGATAAAGCCGTAACTTTTTTCTTCATTAGTGCGTGTAGATACTCAGACTTTAGTGTCGACACCTGAAGTGCTGAAAAAAGAACTTGCCCAGTTTTCATCATGGCAATTTCATCCATCGTCGGCGGAGCAATTTTAATAATGAAGTTGGCGTTGTAAACTTCCTTCTTATCATAAACGATCTGCCCCCCCTGCTCGCTGTAATTATTATCTGTAAAGTTTGCTCCTAAACCCGCTCCAGACTCAATGATCACTTCGTGGCCGTTTTGAACGAGAAGAGCTACCGATAAAGGTGTTAGCGCGATACGATTTTCCTGAAAAGATGTTTCTTTAGGAATACCAATGCAGAGGCTACTATCCCTATTGGGGATTTCTAGCAGTGACTCTTTTGGTGATAGAAGAGCTTGTTTTGCAATATCGGCGAATTTACTCATTACTTAATTTGGTATAAATACTTGGTGAATTTACAATAACCAGAATAAACCCTTAACGTTCACAGAATAGTTTATTCATCTATAATTTCTGCAGAAATAGCACGATCGGTCTCATTTAATATCGTTAAGACAATCTTGACGTAACGCTTTGGCCAATACACGTTTATTTTTTCAGGCCATTCAATGAAGCAGTAAGAACCGGAATACAAATATTCCTCTAATCCCAAATCCAATGCTTCTGTTTCAGTTTTCAATCGATAAAAATCAAAGTGATAAACGGGGCAATGATTACTTGTCTCATATTCGTTAATAATCGCGTAAGTAGGACTAGATACCGCTTCAACAACACCCACTTGCCGGCAAATCGCTTTAGTAAAAGTTGTTTTTCCTGCACCCATGTTACCAAAGAGCAGAAACACTTTCTCCCCCTCAAAAAAATTCACCAGTTGCTTCGCTGCTTCAGAAAGCTGAGCGATTGTATTTACTATAATTTGCATCAAAAATTTAAAACTAATATGAAATATTAATCAAAAATCGTCAAAATGAATTAAAAATCAACATAGCCTTCCTGGCTTAGCTTGATTTCAGGTGTCCCCATTTTGAACACACTAATAAACGATCTCTTAAACACCTTAAAAACAAACGATCATAAAAAATTTCGCTCATGGTAGCTTCATGGCCGATGAAAAAAATCATACGCATGAAAAAATATAGACAAAAATAATATGGCTTACTCAT
>CAIOLR010000110.1 GCA_903859135.1 uncultured bacterium
CCTGTTCAGTGTCGGTATAAAATGCCGTTTATACTCAGTCCTGGCAGGTTAGCGAAAGCAAAGCTGCTTCGACTGAGTATTACCGGCACCAGAATTTCGCAAACCAGCTCAGTGTTGGTATACATTCGGTAAATGATGCATATTGACTCCGGCTAATTCACTTATTCAGGTATGACAGACTATGGTGATGAGGTGAATTATAACCTCAATTCGTATGCTTTTTTAGTGACCACTGTTCATGAATTTGCACACTTACTTACGTGGAATGAGCATAAGCGTAAGGCAAAACCGCATGGTAAAGAATGGAAAAGTAATTTTAAACGGATGATGGTGCCATTTCTTGAATCAGCTGTTTTCCCAGAGGATATCAGAAAAGCAATAGGTATACACCTTGAGAATCCATCAGCTTCCAGCTGTGCAGATTTAAGCTTATTCCGAGCGATGCAACGTTACGATGACAAGCCAGCGGGTTTTGTCAGGGTAGAAGAGTTGACTGCCAATAGTTTGTTTACACTGAAAAACGGTCGGGCATTTCGTAAACAGGGCCTCGTTCGGAAACGTTACAGATGTGTGGAGCTCAAAACTGGAATGATTTATCTATTTAACCCCCTAACCGAAGTAGAAGCGGTCGTGTGAAGCATATCGAAGGCGAGTGAATAGGCTCCTCTATGCTAGAACTAGTGTTATTGTTGAATAAAATTTAAACAAGTCCTAAGTTTTTGTATTTTTTGAGAAAAATATATCCGTGTATGATCAAAAAACAATTTTGTAAATGGATTTGTATACTGTTTATAATGAGATGGTTTTGTAGATTTAACACGTTGGTTTTAAGTTTATAGTCTGAATATAGTGACAAATATGAATAAGGTGGATAAAATATTTTTGATTGGCTTTATGGGAAGTGGTAAATCCACACTTGGACGAAAACTAGCTAAGTTGTTGGGATATGAAGTGGTTGATTTAGATAAATTGATTGAACTAGAAGTGGGGATGAGTATTCCCGACTATTTTCAACAATATGGCGAGGATAAATTTCGTCGATTGGAGTGTGATTTATTGTACAATATACGATATCCTGATAAGGTAGTTGTCGCAACTGGAGGAGGGACACCATGCTACTTTGATACCATGGATTGGATGAATATGAATGGAGTAACAATTTACATTTCTCTAAATGTTCTAGCATTAGTCAACCGTTTAAAAAATGCCAAAGTAGATCGGCCATTGATCAAAAATATGCAGGAAGATGAACTGGTAGGGTTTGTTGCAAAAAAACTCGCCGAGCGTGAAGTGTTTTATGAAAAAGCAAAATTTATGGTTAGTGGGATTGACTTAAAGGCAGAAAAATTAGTCCACTATCTGCATATGATCAACTAAGATAAACAGCATCTTCCTCATCTTTTTCATCCAATACCACTTCGATGTGTTCCTGCAAAACCGTTGCTAGCTCTAAACCTGTGAAATTAGGTGAAATAGGAAAAATACGATGATTGCGATCTATCAATACAATCGTTCTCAGCTTTTTTAGTGGTATGTTCAAAAAAAGGCCTAAACCATAAGCCATTGTGCGACCCGTATTGAGCACATCATCTACTAAAATAATTACTTTGTTTGTTGTCTCTGAAAGTGGCATATCGGTATTTGCTTTCAGGTGTGAGCTTTCTTTGTCAATAGCTACTTTCATTAGCGTGATTTGAAGCGTGCTAATATTTTTTAGTTTTTTTTGCAGACGTTTAGCAAGTGCGTATCCTTTCTCAAAAATACCAGCAATGATCAATTCTTTCTCACCTAAATTATCCTCCAATATTTGGTAGGAGATGCGATCAATTTTTTGTTGAATTTGTTGTTTGTTGAGAAGTAGTAGTTTTTTTGAAGACATGTTTTTCGTAAGCCTAATTCTAAGGGTTGATGCAATGGGCAAATCTAAATAAAGATTTTCATGTGTTTCATGATTTTTCTATTGGCCATGAAGCGATCATGAGCCAGGTTAATCATTCAGTGTTTGTGAGCTTTTATTTAGCTCATGATGGTTTTAGTCTGTGATGGAATAATTGATATAAAAAAAGAGGTTGTCTTTTTGAGACAACCTCTTTTTTTGTGGTGCCAGCTGGAATCGAACCAGCGACACAAGGATTTTCAGTCCTTTGCTCTACCAACTGAGCTATGGCACCCCTCCTTTGGGGTCTGCAAATGTAGTTTCTTTTTTGATGTTTCCAAAACTTTTTTAAATTTTTTTTTTTTTAAAGATTGAAGTGATCTTTATTGAAAAACTTTATGCGTGCATAGCAAATTCATCGTGCTAAAATTATTAATTTAGCCCCCATCCAAAAACATGTCCGATGATAGGTCAACTTATTTTCTTACTAATCGCTGTTAGTGCAATTATTTTTTTTACAAAAAATGTTCGGAAAATAATTCGAAATATAAATCTAGGACGTTCTGTAGATAGATCCGATCGTCCTAGGGATCGCTTACTCGTGTTACTTAAGGTCGCTTTTGGCCAAACAAAAATGGTGAAAAGACCTACGGCAGCAGTTCTTCACTTGTTTGTATATCTTGGTTTTATCATTATTAATCTAGAGGTTTTGGAAATTATAATCGATGGTTTGCTTGGGACACATCGAATATTTGCTCAATCACTCGGTGGGTTTTATGTTTTTTTTATTGGTGGCTTTGAAATATTAGCAGTACTTGTCCTCGTTGGTGTAATTGCATTTTACGCTCGAAGAAATTTCATCAAATTGAGGCGTTTCAAAGGAGTAGAAATGACCCAATGGCCAAAGACAGACGCGAATGCTATTTTGATTATAGAGACGCTGTTGATGTGTGCTTTTCTGATCATGAATGCCGCAGATGATCGATTACAACAGTTAGGAGTTTCACATTATGCTTCTGTTGGGTCGTTTCCAATAAGTGGTCTTATTGGTCCGCTGTTACCTAATTCCGAATTTTCATTGATATTGATTGAGCGCTTCTGTTGGTGGTTTCATATTGTAGGTATTTTTTGTTTTTTAAACTACCTACCATACTCCAAACATTTGCATATTATTATGGCCTTCCCTAATACGTATTACTCTAATTTACAAGCTAAGGGAGGTTTTACCAATATGGCTTCTGTTACCAATGAAGTTAAAGCGATGCTCGATCCGTCTTATGTACCTGAGCCTGTTGTTGAAGGAAGTCGATTTGGTGCTAAAGATGTTTCTGACCTCACATGGAAGAATTTGATGGATGCCTACACCTGTACAGAATGTGGTCGATGCACTTCATCCTGTCCAGCCAATATAACGGGTAAACTTTTGTCGCCACGTAAAATTATGATGGATACGCGAGATCGTTTAACAGAAGTTGGCAATAACATTAATCTGCATGGAAAGGATCATGTAGATGGGAAATCTTTACTTGATAATTACATCAGTCGCGAAGAAATTTGGGCATGTACCACTTGTAATGCTTGTACAGAAGCTTGCCCTATTAATATTGATCCTTTGGCAATTATTGTTGAGCTTCGGCGCTTTGCTGTGATGGAAGAAGCCAGTGTGCCAACGAGTTTAAATAATATGTTTGGAAATATTGAGAATAATGGTGCTCCATGGAAATATGCTCCATCAGATCGACTCAACTGGGCTAAGACATCATGATATTTAGAGCCTGTTTAAAAATGAAAAAGGAATAATATTATAGGCCTGAAAAGCGATTGGAAATAGTCTTTTTTGTTGTGACGAAACTTCAAAAAAATGTATCCAACCGATTTATCAG
>CAIOLR010000111.1 GCA_903859135.1 uncultured bacterium
TGCTTGGGAAGAAGTACAAAAAATAAATTTTCAACCTACTGCGTAACATCAGTTAATAAGAGATGTTATGCGCCCTATTCTTTAAACGGGTCGCTTCGATGGAGCTTAATGGAAAAATATGACGTGTTACTACAAATAGTAAATATAGCTCTGTAGTAGTGGTCCAATAATCGCTATGTATTAAAGTGGGTAACACGCGTTAATAATTACCTCGCAAGGAAACAATAAAATTCCTACAAGGAGCACTTATTCCAGATGCAAATACACGATAATTTTGGTCTAAAATATTTTCTAAAGCCATTTGTATTTTAAATGCTTTTGATAATTGATATCCAGTACGAATGTTTAATATCGTCCATGCAGGCATGCCTGTTGGGGTTGCCTGTGGTAAATTATCTTCTCCGTTTGGATTAAAATCTGCCAGTCTTTTCGCGCCGTTGTGTTGGACAGAAAATTCTACATGATATTTGTTGTTGTAATAGCTCATACTGCTCATCCCAAAAAATGGTGGAATATGATCGAGTGCTTGTTCTGGGTTTGTAGAAGTAATACGGGCGTAGGTATAGGTCGCGTTACTTCTAAACTTCAAATTTTTGATGAGCAAGATGGATACATCACCTGAAAAACCATATATATATGCTTTCTGCGCATTTACATTCGCAGTTACTTTACTAAGTACTCCATTATACATCATCGCACTTTGTCCGTTAAACAAAAATGGTTGGGTCGTAATTGCATCCTCATACCAGGTATAAAATCCATTCATAGAAAAAGTAGTCTGATTATCAAAACGCCTACCTATGGTCATTTCTGTATTGTAGGTACGTTCTGGTTTCAGATCAGGATTAGGGACGATGATACTTCCAGGAACACTTTCAAATACTTTGGATAGATCATCCACATTGGGAACCCTAAAACCGGTAGACCCCAAAATAGATAGATGCCAGTTGTTATCCGGTTTATAAAGCAAACTCACATTTCCATTTAAAGCGGTATTGTTTTGAGTGACCGTATTAAATGGAAAAGGAAAAAATGTTTGATCCCTGAATTTCGAATTCAGATCAGAATAGCTCAACCTAAGGCCGTCGGCTAATAGCCATTTTTTATTGATTTCCCATCGATGAGAAAAAAATATACCAGCCGAAAATAGTTGGGAGCCACCATCTGGATAACGTGTACTTAGCGATGTTTTGATAGCTGTATTGATGTTTAAAGCATGAGCAGATGAATTTACATCGTTATTTACCAGCTCCAGTCCATAACTCAACTCGTGTTTTTTTAGTGTTTTATTAAAATCAGCATTCAAAGAAAATATATTGAGCATCTCTGTGCGGTTGTTTTTAGAGCTATTATTCAGCCTTCTATCGTGACGGCTTTCTTCAATAAACTGATATGCAGCTGTTATATTCGACTGGTTAAATAAGCCTTGAAGTCCCTTAAATTGCAACTGATAAGAACCCAAAAGACGTTTTTGTGGCCCATAATACCATTCTGCATACTGAGGGGTGCCATTGCTCTGAAGTTGGGCTAAACGATCGTAACGCGGTACATCTGTGGAAGTAGAAAATTGAAAATTCAGGAGGTGAGCTAATTTTTCATTACCCTTGAAAAGAACTTTTTGTAATATATCCAATTGTTGATAACCCGATTTTTTTTGAACATAGGGGTTGTCATTCGTATTGACTACATCTGTCGTCTGGTGTTCTACATAAAATGGGGTCTTCCATGTGTCTGTTTTCAATTGATAGGCACCTTGACGAAGGTCCCCAAAGCTAGACCACGTTATATTTGTAAAACTAGCCTTATTGCGATTACCATAATTGACATTGAAACTGATGGTAGACTCATTAGCTGCGCTAGAGTATCTTGTTAAAGCATTTAATGAGGTGTTGTTAAGCTGAGGATCTTTCGTGTGAAAATGAATAACCCCTCCAAGTGCATCACTACCATATGATACACCACCAGGTCCGAATCCAACTTCCACTCGATCTAATGCTAGGTTGTCCATGGTGATCGCATTTTGCAAATGCCCAGCCCTGTAAATCGCATTATTCAAACGTACACCATCTACAACTAACAAAACCCGACTTGCTTCAAAGCCTCTCAGCATAGGACTGCCACCACCAAGTTGGCTTTTTTGTACTAAAATTCCGGGTGTTTGCTGCAGCACATCAGCTGTGCTAGCTGCATTTAATTGCTGCAGTCTGTTCGCATGTACTAATTCTACTTGTTGGCTTACATCTTCCTTTCTCTCTTGAAAACGTGATGCTATAATGACGACTTCTTTAATATACAGCGTATCTTTTTCACCAGTTGTTCCAATTATTTGAGCCTGTACAAAAACAGGCATCACAAATAACAATAGGACATAATAAAAGTTTGTGCTCATATAATTTAGCTTAATTTTTAAATTAAAAATTAAGCTAAA
>CAIOLR010000112.1 GCA_903859135.1 uncultured bacterium
AATTATTAATTGATACTTACATAATTCATCAACTTCATTTAAAATGACTTCAACTTTAGACGAACGACTTATTCAGTTTGAAAAATATTTAAATAAAAGTAAGCTAGAGAGAAAGGAGTACCAATGCGATGGTGTTCGTTGGATTCTAAACAACGAGCTTCGAGATGATCCTGTGTGCGGTATTCGCGGCGGTTTCATTGCCGACGAGATGGGATTAGGTAAGACTATAATGATGATTGGCACATTTATATGTAATTTTGTCCCGAAGACATTAATCATTGTGCCACCGGTGCTCCTGGACCAATGGTGGGTCCAAATTTACCGCACTACCGGCCACAAAGCTCTCATTTATCACGGTGAAAATAAAAAAACAACATCTGCCGAGCAGCTTGGGAAATCAACAATTGTGATTAGCACATATGGTGCCATTACACTCACTAAGAAGCAAATCAAAGATCACACAGTCACGCCGCTTCATGAAGTCAAATGGTCGCGTATTGTTTTCGATGAAGCGCATCACTTGAGAAACTCCAAGACTTCTCTCTACATTGGTGCCAGAATGCTTTCAGCCAAAATTCGCTGGCTAGTGTCTGGAACTCCGGTGCAGAATTCTAAGAAAGATTTCTATAGTTTATGCTCCATGATCCGTCTGCCAGCCAGCTTCTACACAGAGAGCGACAATTTGCGAACTTTGGCTCGCGCTTTCATACTGAAGAGGACTAAAAAACAGGTAGGTATCCTAATGACCGACATGGTTCTAGACAAAAATATGGTCCAATGGTCCAATGCCAAAGAAATGGGTTTATCCGAAGAAATCCACTCTGCTTTGGCTTTCAGTCGCGTGTCTAGTGACAAATCAAGTAAGCCCATTGTTGGATCCATTACTAGTACATTGGGGCTCTTGTTACGCGCCCGTCAATCTTGCATTTACCCCAAGTTAATGTCCGCTCGATTTAAGAGCTCAAAATATTCTGAATACAAAGAGGCATTCAATTGCAGTAGTAAACTTGATTATGCTGTCAACAAGATTCTGGAACGCAAAGGTAATGGCTCTGGTAAGCTCATATTCTGCCATTTTCGCGAGGAAATTGATGAAGTCGCCACCAGACTTGCTGCAGGGGGGATGACTAAGGTCGCAACCTTCGACGGCAGAACCAGCGCTGGTAAGCGTTATGAAATCCTCAACGAAGGTTATGAGGCACTTATATTGCAAATTCAGACCGGATGTGAAGGGTTAAATCTCCAGGAGAATTACAGCGAAATTTACTTCATCTCGCCACATTGGAATCCATCTGTAGAAGACCAAGCCGTCGCTAGGTGTCATCGTATAGGGCAGACTAAGCCGGTTTATGTCGAGCGATTTGAGATGTGTGCTTTTGCGCCTAGTGAAGAGCAAGAAATACCTACTATGTCAATTGAAAATTATGTTGGTGGAGTTCAGGATTCAAAGCGAACCATTGCTAGCGAGATTTTTACATAATATATTTGTATTTTGTTACCTGTTATGCTCTTAAATAATTACACTTTTAATAAAGTCGCCACATTTGACGACATTTTTTTACTACAACCATGTAAGGAAATTATTAAAAATATGTCAAAAAAAGGGTACTCTGAGTATAGTACAGAATTACGTTTTTTTTGGGGGAAAGTTTTTTTGATTTTCTGAAAATGGACATTTATAAATGTCCAAAAATGAAAAGTCCAGATATTTACCATCGAAAATATTAATTGTCTGAGCATAATTGAATTTTATGGTCTAGTGACAGAAAAAATAATTCTAACTTTGTTACGATAAATTTTTTTATTTTGTTTAAAAAAAGTATTTAAA
>CAIOLR010000113.1 GCA_903859135.1 uncultured bacterium
AATGCTTACTTAAGCACACTGCTTTACTCACTCTATTTTTTAATTCTTTCACTTGTTGAGGAACGTCAATATGAGTGGCTATCTGATTAGGAAATACTTCTGGGAATTTACAAGGATGTGCCGTAGATAAGAATACACCAGCAGCCTGTGCTTGGTTTTTTGATTGCCACTCCTTCAACGCCAACCAAGCGATTGCTGTGTGCGGACAAACGATGTATCGATGGTTATCATATATTTTATGGATTGCCTGAATCGTTGCATCATCCGAAAAAGAATACCCAGTAATCACCTTTTTGAGTGCATTCGTGTCATGGTCGAATAAATCTAGGATGCGAACCCAATTACTTGGATTGCCTACGTCCATGGCATTGGAATAAGTTTGTACTGATGGTTTGGGCTTATAGATTCCTGTATTCAAAAAAGCGGGAACGGTATCATTGCTATTGCTTGCTGCCAAGAACTGTTTGACAGGTAAACCCATTTTATAAGCCAATAATCCTGCGGCTATATTGCCAAAATTTCCGCTCGGGACAGAAAAAACGACTTCTAGTTTCCCTCGTTTTTGTATTTGGGCATATGCATAGAAATAATAAAAAGTTTGCGGAATGAGTCGGGCGATATTGATGGAATTGGCAGAGGTTAAGCGAAATTTTGTACTTAGCTCTGGATCAGCGAATGCCTGTTTAACCAATGCCTGGCAATCATCGAAAGTGCCATCGATTGCAATAGCGCGAATGTTTTGTCCGTGTGTGGTTAATTGCATTTCTTGTATCGGGCTCACTTTGCCTTTCGGAAATAAAATGGTAACCCGTGTATTGGGCACATTTAAAAATCCTAGCGCAACAGCACCCCCTGTATCGCCCGAAGTGGCTACTAAAACGTTTAACTCACGCGCTCCATCCTGCAAAAAATAGCTCATCACGCGACTCATAAATCGCGCGCCAAAATCTTTAAAAGCCAACGAAGGTCCATGAAAAAGTTCTAACACAAAGGTGTTTGCATCAAGTGCGATAACAGGTGCATCAAAATTGATTGCATCCTCGATGATTATTTTCAGATCATTGCTTGGGATTAATCCTGCTAATAAACGATCTGCCACATGAAAGGCAATTTGTGAAAAAGAATAATGAGCCATGTTTTTTATAAAATCAGCATCCAAACATGGGATATGAACAGGCATGTACAGGCCTTGATCCTGAGGCATACTGTTAAATACAGCGTCTTTAAAGGATACGCGAAGGTTGGTGTTATTGGTGCTATATAGTTTCATAGGAGAGCCTTACTCAACCCTTTCCAGAGGAGAGGGCTTTTTAATTTTAGTTTGATAATTTGTGTTGCTTTGCTGTTCGAAGTCAGATACTTCGAGTTAATATGAGCATAGTCTTCAGACTAGATGAGTCTGTTTTGCTAAATTTCAGGATTTTTGCCAGTTCAGCATGTTGTCTATTCTTAAATTCTGCCCAACTCAGCGAAGCGATCTCTTGCGTGCCATTATAAATTTAATACCAACGAAAAATCCAAATCAACCTTCGGCCCATTCGCATTGATGGACGATTGATATACACTGCTTTCTACATTCAAGGAATGTAAATGTTGTTGGATTTTTGTATTGATCAGCTCAGCAGTCTTTTCATCTTCTGTAAATGCAAAAACAGAAGGTCCTGATCCTGATATGCCGAAACTCAGTGCGCCGTTTTCCATGGCGATCTGTCGCATCGCATAAAAGTCGGGAATCAGGATGGCACGTGTCGGTTCTATCAGGATGTCCTGCATACTTCGTCCAATCAGATCAACATCTTTCATGAATAAGCCACTAACCAAACCCGCAATATTGCCCCATTGTGTCACCGCATCTTTCAATAAAATTTTATTGCGTATCAGCTGGCGCGCATCCCGCGTGGGAACTTCCACATGGGGAAAAATAATGGCACAATGTAAATTTTCAGGGTAGGGTAGTTTGATGATATCCAAAGGCTCATAACTACGAATCAATACAAACCCGCCTAAAAGTGCGGGAGCCACGTTGTCCGCATGTCCGGTGCCACAGGCCAATTCTTCACCTTTCATTGCAAAAGGAATCAATTCGCGTGCACTCAACAGGTTGTCAAATAAGGTATTGACCGCAACTAGCCCAGCAACGGTACTCGCCGAGCTCGATCCCAATCCACTGCCGATAGGCATTTTTTTGAAAAGCTCAATCTCGACTCCTTGCTCAGGCTTTCCAATATGATTTAAATAATGCTGCACACTTACGCTAACCGTATTTTTTGCAGCATCTGTTGGCAATCGACCATCATCACCACTGATTTTTGTTAGGATGATGCCTGGCTTTTCTGTTAAGCGCATGATCACTTCATCGCCAGGAGCATGCACGGCAAAGCCCAAAATATCATATCCACAAACGACATTGGCAACCGTTGCGGGCGCAAAAACTTTGATAAATCGATTCATTTTAGTGCCCCCACATTTACTAGATCGGAAAATACACCTGCAGCCGTTACCTCAGCCCCCGCCCCCGGACCTTTAACCACCAATGGGCGTTCTTTGTAGCGCTCTGTGGTAAACGAAATAATGTTATCGCTACCTGAAAGCATATAAAAAGGATGATGCTCATCGACCATTTGTAACGTGATGGATGCTTGTCCATCTTCGAGCTTTCCAATATAGCGTAATACTTTTCCGCTTGCTTCTGCTTTGTTTTTTAGTTCGCTGAAATAAGTTTCCGAAGTTTTTAGTGCTGCATAAAAATCGTCCACTGATGGTGCATCCAAACACGATTGAGGCAATATATTTTCTACTTTCACATCCGCTGCTTCCAAAGGATGCCCAGCATCGCGCGCTAAAATCAACATCTTTCGCATAAAATCGGTTCCTTTTAGATCGTCTCTGGGGTCTGGTTCGGTGTATCCTTTTTCTTGGGCCAATTTGACGATGTCGTGGAATTGGACATCTCCTTTAAAATGATTGAAGATAAAAGAGATGGTTCCCGACAGGATGGCTTCAATGGTGATCACTCGGTCGCCACTAACCATCAAGTCTTTCAGTGTGCGAATAATGGGCAGGCCTGCACCCACATTGGTTTCGTAATAAAAATCGACGCCATGTTGCCTTGCTGTGTCACGGAAGATTTTATACTGTTCGTAACTCGATGAATTGCCAATTTTATTACAGGTGACAATGGAGATATTCGATTGAAATATTTGTTTGTAAAAATTAGCTGGCACAGGGCTGGATGAATTATCAACGAATACACAATTGGGCAAATTCATATTTTTCATTTGCTCAATAAAGGTGGGTAAGTCGGCCGATAGTGCTGAGTTTTCCAATGTTGTTTTCCATTCTTTTAAACATAAGCCTTCCTCATTGAAAATCATCGTACGCGTATTGCTGATGCCAACCACTTTGATTTGAATGCCGTTGTTATCCTGCAAAAACTGATTTTGATTTTTTATTTGATCAAACAAGGTTTTTCCGATGTTTCCTGTTCCCAAACAAAAAACGTGGAGCGTTTTGTTCAGTTGGGTATAAAATGCATCATGAACAGCATTCAACGCTTTCGCTAAATCAGATTTGGATATAATAACCGAAATATTGTACTCGGACGATCCTTGAGCAATTGCTCGAACATTGATGCCATTTCGACCCAGCGCATGAAACAGTTTACCCGATATTCCAGGCGTTTGTTTCATGTTTTCGCCAACGATTGACAAAACGGATAAGTTGTTCTCAATAACCGGAGGCATTAGTTTTTTTGCACCCAATTCAAGTTCAAACTCCTGCTTAATGAGTTGTTGGGCTTTTACGGCATCTATTGGATCAACAGCAAAAGAGATGCTATGTTCCGAAGAAGATTGAGTGATGAGTACCATATTGATTTGCTCTCGCGATAACAAATGGAATAAACGACCCGCAAAGCCGGCTTTCCCGACCATGCCACTGCCTTCTAAATTGATGATACTGATATTATTGATGGAGGAGATACCCTTGATGGGTAAATTTGATTTGGCGCAATGATAGCGAATAGCAGTTCCTGCAAAATCAGGATTGAACGTGTTTTTGATGATGATGGGGATTTTTTTTAAAAATGCAGGGATCATCGTGGGGGGATAAATAACCTTGGCTCCAAAGTAAGATAGCTCCATGGCCTCTGTATAAGAGAGTTCTGGGAGCGAGAAGGCCTTTTTGACTATCCGAGGATCGGCAGTCATCATGCCATTCACGTCCGTCCATATTTGAATTTCAGAAGCATGGAGTGCCGAAGCAAAAATGGCGGCTGTATAATCACTGCCTCCGCGTCCAAGTGTGGTGATTTTTCCATCCTCATTGCTAGCAATAAATCCAGTGACAAATAATAGTCTACCTTGATTTTGCCCGTAAAATGTTCGAATCAATAGTTCGGTAAGTTCTATTTGTACATGTGCCTGACCAAAATTATTATCCGTTTTAATCAATTCTGTAGCATCTACAAACAACGTTTCGGGGAAATATTGCTCAGCTATTTTACTGATCATAAATGTGGAACAGCGTTCGCCATAACTCAAAATAAGATCCTTCGTTCTGGGCGTAAGTTCTTGCACGCCACTAACACCCTGAAGTAACTCTTCTAACTCATTGAATAGTAATTTGAGCTTTGTGAATACGGGATTTTGACGCTTTACCTCAAGTAGTGCTTTGATGATATCAAAGTGTCGTGTTTGTAATTCCTCCAATTGGTGGGTAAAGGTTTTGCCTGCTACTGCATGGTCGGCCATGGCAGCAAGTAAGTTGGTGACGCCACCCATAGCTGATAGTACAATGATGGGTTGGTCATCCATTTTATTTTTCACGATAGCTATCAGCGTTTGGATACTTTTTATGGATCCAACGGAGGTGCCTCCGAATTTTAAAACTTTCATCTGTTCGGTTTATTTAAAAAAAGCCTTCCTATGCAAGAGGAAGGCTTTTGATTGTTTTTATATCAAAAAAATATTTTTTCTTTTTTTAATAATTAACATTATTATCTCATAAATAAAAGATTATATTTTTGAATATCCAAATACAATACGTTTGTCTGTATGAAAAATTTCTATTCACCGTGCTAAATAAAAATATTTTTTAGCGCACTTTTTGAGGTTTATCTGCCGTGCTATTTGTCAAAGTATAATACTTCGTGCCACTTGTTTCGTTTTTTCATATCTATTAATATACCTTCCCATTTATTGTTTTTCATACGACTTTTGACACCAGAGTCTGTGTACTTGTTATGTTCTAAATCATTGATCATAAATGAATAGTAGCTATTGTCATGTCCTAAGATATTGTACTTTACCTGGTATTCACTTGTTTTATCCGATAAGTGTTTGTAAACCCAAATTTTCCCACCTTGAGATTCTCTCAAATCCCTCACGAAACTGACATGGTCATTTCCCCTGCCATTTTTGATCGTATAAATCACTTCCATATCAGAATTGATGCCCGATTGATTGCCATTGTTTGCACTACGTTTAGCATGTTTATTTTTCCTTGAAGCTTCATCATTACTAGGAGGAATAATTGGTCGATTTCCGTCATCAGTGGGAAATGGATACATGGACCCAATGAGGGCAATGTCATGATCACATAGTTCGGTGACATTATGATCATAAAAGGTTTTCATAATAGATTTCTCATCAGAATCATCATGATCTAGACCCAAAGTATGCCCTATTTCATGCAGAGCTACTGATTTCAACTGTTTTGAGTTTAGAAGATTTTTTATTTGCCAAAACCACATTGTAGGCTTAGTTTGTTCAATAGTTAAAATATCCTTTCCGACATGAGACCTTCCTAAAATATTCCAGATATGATTCGGATTGATTTTTATTCTTATATCTGCATTTTTAGCTGGCTCAACAAACTCAAACTGTATATTTGCATACTTCTCCCAAACTATAAAACAATCTTTTATAATATTTTCTGCCTCTTTATTATCATTATCCATAAACTTTACCAAAAGTTTTGAGCCATTTTGCAAGTGTTTTTTTGAAGGATAACTGATAGCACTTATTGTAGTGCCTGATAATTTATATTGATCTAAATTTCCACAGAAATAAGATTTTAAGGTGCTGTTCTTTGAGGGCAACTGATTATTGATCTCTTTTTTACAAGAAGCTGTTATTATTAATAACCCTAATAATGCATGTAAGGCGAATCTTTTGATTTTTGTTTTGTGATTGTAAAATGTCATTTTTTTTAGATTAAAATTTTGCTAAAAATATAGATTAAAATAATATTGAGTATAGATTGTCTTTTATTAAAAAAATCTATCTCTTTATATTAAAGTAAATTTTTTCAATAGGTTTTTGTCTAAGGGGAGCGGATATGATAATGAAAG
>CAIOLR010000114.1 GCA_903859135.1 uncultured bacterium
GAATACTTTAAATACATGTACGACCTTCTACAAGAAAAGGGAGCTAGTCACATCAAAATTTTCGGAGGAGGGGGCGGTGTCATCTTGCCCCGAGAAATTGAAGAACTAAAGGCCCATGGCATCGCACAAATTTATTCGCCAGACGACGGGCGCCGAATGGGTTTACAGGGCATGATTGACGATATGCTCAAACAATGCGATTTTCAAACGATCACCCAATTAAATAACGATACAAGAAGCATCAGAAATAAAAATACCAAAGCAATTGCTTCTGCAATCACGATGGTCGAAAATCACCCACATGAATCTGAAAGCTTTTTAAAAGAGATTAAAAAATGCATTGATAAAAAAAAAACACCTGTTTTGGGCATCACTGGAACGGGCGGAGCTGGTAAATCATCTTTAATTGATGAGCTGGTAAGGCGTTTTCTACTAGAGACTGACAAAAGTTTAGCCATCATTTCCATCGATCCATCCAAAAGAAAAACGGGAGGCGCTTTGCTTGGCGATCGGATACGCATGAATGCCATTAACAATCCGCGCGTTTACATGCGATCGTTAGCGACTCGACAAGCTAATTTGGCGCTCTCAAAATACGTCCAAGAGTCGATCGATATTTGCAAAGTGGCTGGATACGACTTAATTATTGTTGAGACTTCTGGTATCGGGCAATCCGACACCGAAATCACCGAGCACTGTGATGTGTCCCTTTATGTAATGACCCCCGAGTTTGGTGCGGCTACTCAATTAGAAAAAATAGACATGCTCGATTTTGCGGATCTGATTGCGATCAACAAATTCGACAAGCGTGGAGCTCTGGATGCATTGCGTGATGTCCGAAAACAATTCAAGCGGAATCACAATTTGTTCGATGCCAACGATGAAACACTACCCATTTTTGGAACCATGGCCTCGCAGTTTAATGATCCAGAAATGAATAGCCTCTTTATTTCATTAATGCATGCGATTCTAAAGAAAACAGGTGTCGATTTTCATCCAAAAATGGAATTAAATAGCTCGACATCAGAAAAAATATACATCGTCCCACCCGATCGTACGCGCTATTTGGCTGAAATAGCAGAAGCAAACCAAGATTACACCACTTGGGTAAATACCCAATGCAAAATTGCTACGCAACTTTTTCAAATCAAAGGAGTACTCAGCCTCACCCCAGCCATCAAAGAACTTGAAGAAATTTATAGAAATCTAGAAGATCATCTAGATAAGGAATGCAAACGCCTACTTAACGAATGGCCCTCCACAATAAAGCGCTATACAGCGGATGAATTTGTTTACCACGTTCGCGATAGAGAAATACGTCAGTCACTTTATTCGGAATCATTATCCAAACTAAGGATACCCAAAATAGCTTTACCCAAATATGAATCATGGGGGGATATTTTACACTGGCTACTTACCGAAAATGTTCCTGGAGAGTTCCCTTATGCAGCTGGTGTATTTCCTTTAAAACGAGATACAGAAGATCCGACTCGCATGTTTGCCGGCGAAGGCGGCCCCGAACGAACGAACAAACGTTTCCATTACGTATCGCTTGGTCAGCCCGCACATCGTTTATCTACGGCCTTTGACTCGGTGACACTATATGGCGAGGATCCACATGTACGCCCGGATATTTATGGCAAAATTGGCAACTCGGGTGTGAGCATTGCGACCCTTGATGATGCGAAGAAATTATATGCTGGTTTCGATTTATGCCATCCAGCGACATCTGTATCCATGACCATTAATGGCCCAGCACCTATGCTATTGGGCTTTTTTATGAATACAGCCATTGATCAGCAATGCGAAAAATATATTCTTGAACAAAATTTAGAAAAAGAAGTTCGAGCAAAAATTGATCAGATCTACAAAAAAAAGGGTTTAAACAAGCCCTCCTATCAAGGTAATTTACCAGCAGGGAATAATGGTTTGGGATTGATGCTATTGGGCATTACGGGCGATCAGGTTTTACCTGCTGATGTGTATAAAAAAATCAAATCCAAAGCGATATCCAGTGTTCGAGGGACGGTTCAGGCCGACATTTTGAAGGAAGATCAAGCACAAAATACCTGCATTTTTTCGACCGAATTTGCGCTTCGGATGATGGGCGATATGCAAAGCTATTTTATCGATAAACAGGTACGTAATTTCTATTCCGTTTCCATATCGGGTTATCACATTGCCGAAGCAGGTGCAAATCCGATTTCACAACTCGCATTTACGTTAAGCAATGGTTTTACCTATGTAGAGTATTACCTCAGCAGAGGAATGCATATTGATGATTTTGCACCCAATTTATCATTCTTCTTTTCCAATGGGATTGATCCCGAATATTCGGTGATTGGCCGTGTTGCACGACGCATTTGGGCAAAAGCCATCAAATACAAATACAAAGGAAACGATCGCTCGCAAAAATTAAAATATCATATCCAAACTTCTGGAAGATCACTACATGCCCAAGAAATCGATTTTAATGACATCCGAACCACGCTGCAAGCATTGTATGCCTTGTATGATAATTGCAACTCGCTTCACACCAATGCGTACAACGAGGCCATCACTACTCCCACCGAAGAATCAGTTCGCAGAGCAATGGCTATCCAGTTAATCATTAGTAAGGAACTCGGTTTAGCCAAAAATGAAAATCCGCTTCAAGGTTCATTCATCATCGAAGAGCTAACCGACTTAGTAGAAAATGCGGTATTGGAAGAGTTCAAGCATTTAAATGATCGTGGAGGAGTTTTGGGTGCGATGGAAACGATGTACCAACGTAGTAAAATACAGGAAGAATCACTGTACTACGAAACATTGAAACACACCGGCGAGTACCCTATTATTGGCGTAAATACATTCTTGAACAAAAATGGCTCCCCCACCATTATTCCATCCGAAGTTATTCGAGCAACGGAGGATGAAAAAAAATACCAAATAATAGCCTTAACAGCTTTCCAGAAAAGAAACGAAGATGTAAGCAGCGAACAATTAAAAAATCTTAAAAAAATGGCGGTAGCAGGAGGCAATATTTTTGAATCGTTGATGGAGGTTTGCAAAACATGCTCTTTAGGACAAATAACGCATGCTTTGTATGAAGTGGGGGGGCAATATCGTAGGAATATGTGAGGGTTCTTACTCCTTAAAAAACAAAGCCTTCAGTTCCGTGGCATCATCCGCCTTCATTTTTCCTGCTAGGATAAGACGTAGTTGCCGACGACGTAAAGCACCATCATACAATTTCACCTCCTCCTCTGTTTCAGGTATCGCTTCAGGAACTGGGATTGTCTTCCCATTTTGATCTAAGGCGACAAACGTATAGTAGGCTTCATTTGATTTTACACGAAGGTTCGAGGGAATATTTTCGGCCCACACATCCAAACGCACCTCTACCGAACTATTAAAAGCACGAGTCACTTTGGCATGTATGGTGATCACATCACCTAATTTAATAGGACGTTTAAAAGACACATTATCGACAGAGGCAGTTACCACAATGCGATTACAATGCTTCTGAGCAGCAATAGCCGCCGCTATATCCATCCAATGCAATAAACGACCACCCATTAAATTATTTAAGGTATTGGTATCGTTCGGCAACACAAGCTCATTCATCACAATGAACGACTCTTTAGCAAATTTTTGGTTAGGGCTAGTCATATAGGACAAAGATATTGTATTGATTTTAATTATTTTACAATCAACATCTTATTTTCTTAGCGAATTAACGGTATTAAAGCCCACTAATTCATCCCAACGCGAGCCAAATCTTTTGTAATACACCAATATTTGATAGGTATTTTCTGCTTCAAAATAGGATCCATCAAATAGGGTATTGCTTTCCCCTTTATTGTCAACCCAAACATAATGATAATCATAAAGCCCTTGCTTTAGGAGCAACGAGGTCTGAAATTGTTTTGAATCAGAATCGTACACCATTTTATATTCATCGCTGATCTGATAACTGTTAAAAGCCCCAACAATGTAAATATTCCCCGTGTTAGATGAACGATCGACAGAAAAAGAGAAGTGTACATCCGTATAGTCTGCATCAGTACGTGGATCCCTACCTTCTTGATTACGTATAAAAAACGCGCCATTTTGATCAAAATCGAATGTATAATTAGTATAGGACAAGGGTTTGTCTTTGACTAATATCACGGTGTTAGAGGTACTATCTCTATAAATTGTCGCCACATGCTGCGACTGAAAGCGCAAACTTCGAATATCGAATCGCCGAAATTCATTTCCTCCTTCAAAATCGAAGGTATTTAAATCTGCGTACACTAATTTATTTGGCTCAAAAAAATTGGGCTGACCCGTTTGGGCTATATCATACCGCCCATTTTGAAGCACCCACACTTTGATATCGAGGTATGGATTCTGAACGGGTATTTGAGAATGATTCAGTGTCAAATTAAGTTTTTGCCTCCTATCTCGTTCCGCTAGTTGGCTCGTTGGCGTAAATTCTGCCGAGATGCCCACTTGATTATCAACCATGTAAAATCTTCTTGTCAGCAACAACTTATTCTGATTCCCATCCTCATAAATCTTCATCAAATAATTCCCAGAAAGCTTCGGTTTTACTGTCGAGCTTGGAAATTGAAGCTCATAATGCGTGTATTTTCGAAGTGTATTGAACGAGTAGCTATACTTCACCAACCGATCTTCAGTAAAACTTTCCAAATATTCCATAGGCAATAAATGGCTGCTATTCCAGTCTTTATCACAATGCTCAACCGTATAATAAATATTACGGTATCCCCCAGGCCGCAAATCATCAAATGCCAGAAGAAGCGTTTCATCACTTCCTAATTTACACACAGGCATAGATTGCTCTTTTGCCGAATTATATAACTCCACACTTTTAATTTCAGGCAGATAGCTGTAATCTAAATACCGAATTTGTTGCTCTGGTGTTTCTTTAGGAAGATCTGTTTCCTTTTTCTGAGCAAAGCTTAGGGTGAGGATAAAGAATAATGTGGGAAGTAGAAGTAAGTGTTTCATAGACTTTTTAGTAGTACCCAACACTAAGTACCTAAATTTATCTAAAAACTACGCAAAGCTCCCAAATTTATTCTTTTATTTTTCTTGTGCCATAATTTCTTCTACTAAACGCTCCCACTCTTGCTGTGCTTTTAACAAGCGTGGATTTATTTGTTGATAAACACGATTCGCCTCGGAAAGCTTTTCTGGATTGTTATAAACCTCCTCTTTAGCAAGTTCGGCTTCCGCAGATTGAACGCCCGACTCGAGCTCGGCAATATCTTTTTCGAGTTTTTCGAGTGCTTGATGTAGCTTTTTGAGTTCCTTGTTCTTATCCTCAGAAACTACTTTTGGCTTGGACTCCTTTACTTCTGCTTTCTTTACTGGTTCTTCTTTTTTTAAAGGAACAACCCGTTTAGACTGCCATTCTTCATATTCGGCATAGCTGCCTGGATATTCTTTTATTGCTTGGTCCTCAATGAACCAGATTTTGTTCGCGACATTATCGAGCAAATATCGATCATGCGATACGACAATAAATGTTCCTTCAAACTGATCCAATGCCTGGATCAAAATATTCACAGAAGCAATATCTAAATGGTTAGTAGGCTCATCCAGAACTAGAAAATTAGCATCTGCTGTTAATGCTTTAGCAAGTGCTACTCTCGATTTTTCTCCTCCCGAGAGTACCTTGATTTTTTTAAAAGCATCATCCCCCGTAAACAAAAAGCATCCCAAAATAGATCGAAGCTCCGTTTCGCTGTGTTTGGGAGCAAAGGCCTGAAGCTCGCGAATAATTTCATTGTCCAGATGAAGTGCTTCGAGCTGATGCTGCGCAAAAAAAGTTTGCGTTACGTTGTGTCCCGTTTCGGAGGTACCTTCAAAATCTTTATCTGCACCAGCAATGATGCGCAAGAGGGTGGATTTCCCCCTTCCATTCGCACCAATTAATGCTATTTTATCTCCCTTTTCAATCGTTGCTGTTGCATTTTTTAAAATAGGAACACCTGGGTACGATTTGCTTACATTTTCGATACGAACCACATGACGCCCCGATTGTTTGCTAAACTTAAAGCTAAAATTAACCGTTGGGTTATCGTCATCTACGTCATCCACCCGCTCCATCTTTTCGAGTGCTTTGATACGTGATTGGGCCATTTTTGCCTTGCTCGCTTTTGCTCTAAAACGCTCAATTAGGCGTTCTTCTTGGCGAATTTTGGCCTGCTGATTTTTATACTGACCACTTTGTATCTCTTCCCGTAAGCCTTTCTCCTCCACATAAAAACTATAATTCCCCGCATACGGAATTAGTTTTCCTTTTCGGGATTCCACAATTTTTTTCACCACACGATCTAAAAAGTACCGATCATGCGATACAATCACGATAGCGCCTTCAAAAGCTTGCAGATAGGTTTCTAACCATTTAATCGATGGAAGATCCAAATGGTTCGTGGGCTCATCCAATAATAGAATATCTGGATTTTGTAAAAGAATACGAGCCAGCATGACCCGCATGCGCCAGCCTCCAGAGAATTCGGAAAGTGTTCGATGTGTATCGGCTTCGCTAAAGCCTAAACCAGCCATAATTTCATGGGCACGATACTCGATACTATACCCATCCAGTGCCTCAAACTCGTGTTGCCGATCACTTAGCTTGTTCAGCAAATCATCCGAATAGTCCGTCTCCAGCTTCTTTAAAAGCTCTTCTATTTCAGTATGCAATTGATTTTGGCGCTCAAAAGCTTCCATCGCCACGTGCAATATGCTTTTATCAGATTGGTACGATAGTAGATCTTGGTTAAGATAGCCCATCTTCAGGTCCTTAGCCATCGAAATGGTACCACTCGTGGGCGAGTAGTCACCGACGATAATTTTAAGAAGGGTTGTTTTTCCTGTTCCGTTAGCACCTATTAATCCGATTTTCTCTCCAGGTTTAATATGCCAGTTCGCTTCATCGTATAATGCCCTTGCACCGATCTCGAACGTGAGGTTATTTATAGCAATCATTTGAATACAAAAGTAAAAAAACGATTAGCTATTTCAGGGTTCATTTAAATACCGCTTGTAAAACCTATACAAATGGTCGTAATAAGGCAATCTTTCGGTATTTAAAGGATGCCTTTCTTGAACATATCCGCTATGATGGCCTTGCAAAATCGAGAATCAATCCCTGAGGTATTGGGGTCAAATGATTCACTGGTTGATGTATAGAGCAATTGATTTCCCCCTGATTTTGTAATATCGTAAAGGGCCGTTTCATAAAATACGCGATAATCGGTTTCGACATAACCTGGACTTTCTCGAGGAGCATAATAATGATAAAAGTGATAATAGCACCCATATCCACCAACAGGGGCATAATAGATAGTGCCTGGAATATAATTGCTTACTTGTTCAGTGGCACAAACAACACTCAGGATCGCATCATAGCCCATCGCCAGGACGGCTTGATTAAAACCTTTTTCATCCTTATAGCTACTTGTATCACGTAAGCGATTGGCAGCAGGATCGGCAGTGTACCCTAAGTTGTTAATCGCCTGTGCCAGCATTTCCTCCCCAATTACTTTATTCGTTAATCGCTTGGTATGAACCACGACTAAAATTTTTTTTTCCGTTTGTCGAACTGCCGACGCTTGTTTCCAGCTAGACATCACCCGTATGGGGCTACAAGAATTTGTAAAAAAAGCAAAAAATAAAAAGAGCCTGTTTAAATTTTATTCAACAATAATTTTATAGCGGATAATTTGGTCATATATTCTGCAGAATCGATCAAAAGCTCATAGTTTCTGCAGAGTCTTCTATCATTATCAAACCAAGCAAAAGTTCTTTCAACGATCC
>CAIOLR010000115.1 GCA_903859135.1 uncultured bacterium
ATCTTCCTGCTGGGACATACTACTATGTTGTACGTTTTATAGATAAAACGAAGGATGATAATAATGCAAATGAAGAGGTATTCTATGGCTATTTCGAGCTGAAGTAATGGTTAAGTGTAATGATAGCTGTACGGATGAGTTCGTTTTAGTTGTTGAGTGCTTAAGAATTGATGATTTTATATTTTGTCCTCTATTATCAAAATTTTCAGTTTCAATATGGCAGCGATACTCATAGAATCAGTGATTTCGCCAGATATGATCATTTGGTATGCTTGCTCGAACGGCAGTTTCCAGATTTGTAACTCTTCGGTTTCTTCGGGCTCAGCTTTGCCGTAGGATAAATCTCTAGCGAGGTAAATAATGCCTAACTCATCACTTACCGAATTAGAGAGATGTATTCGTTGTAGTTCGGTCCACGATTGAGCACGAAGCCCAGTTTCTTCTAATAGTTCGCGTTGGGCTGATTCTAGTGGGTGTATATCCAAAGCGCCACCACCTTCTGGAATTTCCCAACTGTATTGTTTTAGTGAAAAGCGATATTGACCAACTAGCCATGTGTTTTTAAATTCATCTAAAGCTAATATACCAGTGGCTATATTTTTGAAGTGTACACTGCCATAAATGCCCCTGCCTCCATTCGGGTTGATAACCTGGTGCTCAGTCAGATTGATCCACGGGTTGTCATAAATTTCTTGGCTAGAAAGTATTTGCCATGGGTTATCAGTCGTATTCATTTTTCGGGCATGCTAATTGCGTCTTTTGTTAATCCTCGTCTGTTTCTTTTTGATGAGTGGGTGCAATCTGTCCATTGGTTAAATAAGCGCCTTTTCTTACAATAGGCATCCCTACTATTTTGTATAAGCCATCCAACTTTAAAAGGCTTCCATTCGTCAAGTTGCTTAACAGGATGACCGTAACGTCGTTATTTAGATCGCGTACGTAAATGTGCTTAAATCCATGCCACCAGCCAGTGTGGTAAACGATTCTTTCCCCCTCACCAGAAAATGTACGCCAGCCATATCCGTAGCCAAAATGACCTCTTATCAACTTATTGCGGCTTGTATAGGCAGAGTCCAATGTGGCTTGCCTTAGCAGTTTTCCCATTCGCATACCTCGGTCAAATAAATACAAGTCTTGTACAGTGCTGTAGATTCCTTTATCCCCGATAGGGCCATCCAAAAAATTTTGAACTACTGATCGCTTCCAAACGCGATCATGGCCGACAACATCTACAGGTATTTTAGCATAATCTACCTTAGAATATACATGTGTATAATCCATTCCACAGGGTTTGAAAATACGCGCTTCCATAAATTTAGAATAGGATTTCCCTGTCACTTTTTCTATGATAGCACCCAGAATCATGTAGTTTGAGTTGTTATAATGGAAGTGCTTATTCGGTTTGGAGTAGCACATGGGTTGGTATTGTGAAATCAAGTTCATTACATCCATATTGGTCATACCTTCACGCTTTTTTTTCCAAATAGTATCTGTGAAATAGACATAATTCATTAAACCCGAACGATGAGTCAGTAGTAAACGGATGGTGATTCCGTCGTATGGGAAATTGGGGAAGAAGTCTTTTACATCTTGATCTAGTCGTAGTTTTCCTTCCTCCATTAACATTAAAATGGCGGTAGCAGTGAATGGTTTCGATACAGAAGCTAGCTCAAATACAGAACCTGTTTTCAGGCTATCTCGATGTAGGTAATCGGCCCAGCCAAAGGTATTTTGATAGATGATTTTTCCTTTTTTTGCAACCAAGATATTTCCGTTAAAACCGTGTTTACGGTGCAACTCTTTCATAAACTCATCAATACGTTTATCGGCTTTTTGTGGATCGTAATCTAAAATAGATTTATCAACAGGGGTAGTTACAGGGGTACTTACGGGGGCGGTTTTTGTGCTATCTGAAGAAGTGCAGGATGTGGAGAAAATATAGATCGCTAAAATTAGCAATGAACGACGTAAGTGATGTGCCATTGATGATAAAAAAGGTGTTAAAGTAAGTGCTATTAATTAGAAGCTGCGTAACTCAAGTTAGCAGCTTTCGAAGTTAGTAAAATATGGTAGGGCTTTATAAGCCGTAAAACCTATAACGTGTACAAAAAAAATTAGCAAACTAGGGCAGTAGGATGATGTAAAAGTGGATATGCTACCTGTCTCAATACGCAAATCACCATGTCATCTTGATTACATTTTATTGGGTACGAGAATACCTAATAAATGCATTCCTTTTTTGATGATGTAAGCAGTAGCTGCAGATAATTGAAGTCTAAATTGTCTGATAGGTAGGTCTTCCACTTTCAAAATGGGCTCCTCGTGGTAAAATTTATTATAGAGTTTGGCTAGTTCAAAAATGTAGTTGGCAACATGTGCTGGGCTATGTTCCTTTGCAGCAGTCTCAATAATGGTGGGATATTTGGTCAGTGCCACCAAAAGATCACGTTCTACAATTGTCAAGCTGGATGAATAGTTGGTGCCATCCTGTTGAGTGTGCTTAGCCTTGGTTAAGATGGAGTTGATACGCGCGTAGGTGTACTGGATAAATGGCCCAGTATTGCCCTGAAAATCGATCGACTCGTTTGGGTCAAACATGAGACGCTTTTTGGGTTCTACTTTGAGTAAAAAATATTTGAGTGCGCCCAAACCGATCACTCGGTATAATTCCCGCTTCTCTTTTTCAGAAAATCCATCAATCTTACCCAATTCTTCGGTGCGTTTACAGGCCGTAGCGATCATTTCTTCAATCAAATCATCGGCATCTACAACCGTACCTTCGCGTGATTTCATCTTACCGGAAGGCAAATCGACCATGCCATAGGAGAGATGATACAATCCATTTGCCCACGTTTTACCTAACTTTTTAAGAATTAGAAAGAGTACTTTAAAATGATAGTCTTGTTCGTTTCCAACTACGTAAATGGACTGATTCATTTGAAAGTCGTTGTATTTTAGTTGGGCGGTTCCTAAGTCTTGCGTGATGTATACCGAAGTGCCATCTGCACGAAGAACCAGTTTCTCGTCTAAACCATCTGCTGTCAAATCAATCCAAACGGAGCCATCTGATTTTTTAAAAAATACGTCTTTTGCTAGGCCTTCTTCAATGATGTCTTTTCCTAGCAAATAGGTGTTTGATTCGTAATAATACTTTTCAAAATCAACACCAAGCTTTTTATACGTCTCCTCAAAACCGGTGTATACCCAACTATTCATCCTCTTCCACAAGGTGATGACTTCTTTATCTCCCGCTTCCCAACGAAGCAACAGGTCTTGTGCCTGACGAATGAGGGGGGCATTTTTTTTTGCTTCCTCTTCTGTCTGACCAGATGCTTGAAGCTCTTCTATTTGCTTTTTATACGCCTTGTCAAAAATGACGTAATACTTCCCGACCAAATGATCGCCTTTTAATCTACTACTTTCGGGTGTTTCATCATTCCCGAATAATTGCCAAGCAAGCATCGATTTACAAATATGTATCCCCCGATCATTGATCAGGTTGACTTTGATCACTTCATACCCATAGGCAGTAAGAATCTCGGCGACGGCATAACCCAATAAATTATTACGTACATGTCCTAAGTGCAGGGGCTTGTTTGTGTTGGGCGATGAATATTCCACCATCACCTTTTTTCCATTGGGTGCAAATTGTCCGTAATCTGGCTTTAGGATATTTTTTTGAAGCTGATCGATCCAGTAGGTGTCATTGATCGAGAGATTTAAAAACCCCTTGATCACATTAAAATTGACAATCTCTTGGACCTGGTTTTTTAAATATTCACCTATTTCAAGTCCCGTTTGTTCGGGCGATTTTTTTGAAAAACGAACGACTGGGAATGTAACCAATGTAATTTGACCTTCGAATTCTTTGCGTGTTTCCTGCAAAACGATTTGTTCGAGTGGTAAATCTGTTTTATATAAAGCGGTGATGGCTTTTTGTGTAGCTAACTGGATGGTGTATTCTAGGGTCATATATTATGTGTATTGAGAGTCTC
>CAIOLR010000116.1 GCA_903859135.1 uncultured bacterium
TCGTGGAAAGAACTTTTGCTTGGTTTGATAATGACAGAAGACTGTGTAGAAACTATGAGCTATTGATCGATTCTGCAGAATATATGACCAAACTATCCGCTATAAAATTATTGTTGAATAAAATTTAAACAGGCTCTAATACAATTCTAGATAAAGTAACGCTGCTGCAATGGCTCCTAAAATAGGACCCACTACAGGTATCCAAGCATACACCCAATCGCCATGTTTTTTATCTTTTATGGGCAAAATGGCATGCATGATGCGCGGGCCGAGATCACGAGCAGGATTAATGGCATAGCCTGTTGTTCCCCCTAAGGATAAACCAATGACCCAAACTAAAAAAGCTACTGGAATAGCTCCTACAGACCCTAATCCAATGGGCGCTACCTGATTTGCACTTTTCAATTCGGCACCCGTAATATGCAGTATTGCAAATACCAATACAAACGTCCCGATGAACTCACTAACCAAGTTGACAGGAGCATTTCGTATTGCTGGTGCTGTGCTAAAAACAGCCAATTTAGCATCTGCATCATCTGTTATCTTAAAGTGATCAATGTGCATCAACCAGACCAAAAATGAACCCAATAATGCCCCAATAAATTGGGCAAGAATAAATAATGGAACTTTCGTCCAAGCGAACTTACCAGCCACAGCCAAAGCAATGGATACCGCAGGGTTGAGATGCGCTCCACTATATGGGCCCGCTACTACCACCCCCACAAATACAGCCAAAGCCCATCCTGTACTAATAACCATCCAACCACTATTATTTCCCTTAGTACCTTTCAAAACTACGTTTGCGACAACCCCTCCCCCCAATAGAAGAAGCAATGTGGTACCTGTTATTTCTGCAATAAACTCAGTCATGATGTTTGTTTTAATGATTGATCACGTGTTTTTTCAAAACAAATTGCTCTTTAACTATCCGTTCAATTTTTTTCAACTAATAATTCTTCATCATCGACAACAATCCAATTTCTAGCACGCTCAACCGCCCGATTCCAGTTGCCGATCAATCGTGTTACTTTAATAGATTCCATTTGTGGCTCAAATACGTTGTCAAGTAGCTGATGCTCTTTAATCTCATCTATATCATTCCAGTAACCTACTGCCAAACCTGCCAAATAAGCAACTCCCAATGCGGTCGATTCCTGGATTTGTGGACGAATGACCCTCACACCCAATACATCAGATTGAAATTGCATCAAAAAATCATTGGCCACGGCTCCACCGTCTACCTTCAGTTCTACCACATCTGTCCCTGTATCAGAAGCCATTGCATGCATGACATCGTATACCTGAAAACAAATGGATTCCAAAGTAGCACGTGTAATATGTGCAGCGGTAGTACCGCGGGTGATACCAATTATGAGTCCTCTAGCGTACTGATCCCAGTAGGGCGCACCTAAACCCGTTAAACTAGGCACAAAATATACACCGCCATTATCTGACACAGAGGTCGCCAGGGCTTCACTTTGCGTGGAGCTTTCAATAATACCTAAACCATCCGCCAACCATTGAACAGCTGCACCTGCACTAAAAACACTGCCCTCAAGCGCATATGTAACCTTCCCATTTAATTGCCAGCCAATGGTTGTTAATAAATTATTTTTAGATACCACGGGTTGATCCCCTGTATTCATTACCAAAAAGCAACCTGTGCCATAGGTGTTTTTTGCTGAGCCAGGAGTCAAACACAGTTGACCGAAGAGTGCTGCTTGCTGATCTCCAGCGATCGCGGCAATTGGAATTTTGGTAGCGAATAAGGTTGTTGCAGTTTCCCCATAGACCTCACTGCACGACTTTACAACAGGCAGTATGGATGCTGGAATATGAAACAAATCCAATAATTGATTGTCCCATTGAAGGGTATAAATATTAAACAACATGGTCCGACTGGCATTAGTCACATCGGTTACATGCATTTTGCCCATTGTTAATTTCCAAATTAGCCAGCTATCAATGGTGCCGAAGCATAGTTCTCCATTTTCGGCACGTTCTCTAGCTCCTTCCACATGGTCTAATATCCATTTCACCTTGGTAGCCGAAAAGTAGGCATCTAAAATCAGGCCTGTCTTTTCTCGAATCATATCTGATTTACCTTCAGCCCTTAGTTGATCGCAAAATTGTGCCGTACGACGATCTTGCCAAACAATGGCATTGTATACTGGTTGACTTGTTTTCCGATCCCAGACGACGGTCGTTTCACGTTGATTGGTGATACCGATACCCGCAATGGCCTTTCCGTTCAGGCCAGCTTTGGCAATTACTTCAGCAGTTACAGAAGCTTGCGTTGACCATATTTCGTTGGCATCATGTTCTACCCAACCTGGTTGAGGGAATAGTTGCTGAAATGGTTTTTGTGCGGTAGCAACAGGCCTGCCAAGCTGATCGAAAATAATTGACCTGGAGCTTGTTGTTCCCTGATCAAGTGCAAGAATAAATTGTTTTTGGTTATTCATGAGTTAAGTTCAAGGTGAATGATTCTTCATTGGATGCCAATAAAAAGCCTTTGGCTAATTCGACAAATGATTTTAATTGATCATCTATCCATTGTTGGTCTCTATTTAATTCGATGGCTAATAATTGCGCTACCTCTGGCGCCATCGCAATAGCTGCACGTGCGTCTAAAAAAAGTATTCTTATTCTGCGGGCCAACACATCCTCTATTGTTCGTGCCATTTCATGACGAGCAGCCCAAACAATTTCGGCTTTTACGTACTCATACGATGGGTGTAAACACTCCGCTAACGCTAGTTCACTTTTTATCAATTCTAAAATAGCAGCAGCATCTGAGCCATACATAGATAAGTGATTGGAATGGTCACTCATTGATGTATGCCCGTGTATGGAATGATGATGCGTGGAGCAAGGAACATACACGAGTCCACCTGTTTTAATTGCTGTATTCACAGTATCCTCAGCCATTTTTCGGAAGGTAGTCCACTTACCCCCTGTGATGGTCACTAGTCCAGCCGAGGACACCATCAATTTATGGCTACGTGATATTTCTTTGGTTGACTTGTTTTTCCCTTTGGGTGCCGCCAATGGTCTAAGTCCTGCAAAAACAGACAATACATCTGCACGCGTTGGTTTACGATCCAAATACTGCCCAGCCGTATCCAAAATGAATGCAATTTCCTGTTCGAGTGCGTGTGGCTCTAGCGAGGTATGATCTACTAAGGTATCGGTCGTTCCAATCACTATTTTATCATGCCATGGCACCGCAAAAAGCACTCTCCCATCACTGGTCTTGGGAATCATTAATGCATGGCCTCCAGATAAAAATGAACGTTCAAATACCAAATGAATACCCTGACTAGCCCGCACCATAGGCTTGGCATGATCATTTTCCATTTTCAAAATATCGTCTACAAATACACCAGTAGCATTGATGACCACTTTTGCTTGTAATGTATAGGAAGTATCATGCTCCAAATCAAGCGCATTGACTCCCGATATTTTCCCATCCCTATTCTTGACCAAGCTCGTTACCTTCATATAGTTTAATAGACAAGCACCATTTTCGGCAGCACTTTGTGCCACGTTAATTGCTAGGCGAGCATCATCAAATTGACCATCATGGTAAATTACTCCACCTTTTAAACCTTGTCTGTTGATGGATGGGTGGGCTGAAATTGTTTTCTCCCTCCCCAAATAGGTGGATGATCCCAGACTTAATTTACCCGCAAGCAGGTCGTATAAAGTAAGACCTGTGAAATAAAAAAGGCCCTCCCACCACGAGTAGCTAGGAATCACAAAAGTTTGATTCCTGGTCAAATGTGGAGCATTTTGAAGTAATAATCCACGTTCTTTTAATGCCTCCAACACGAGCAATATATCACCCTGTGCCAAATACCGAACTCCTCCATGTACGAGTTTTGTGCTACGACTTGAGGTCCCTTTTGCGAAGTCGGATTGTTCCAATAAAAGCACATTATATCCTCTGAGCGACGCATCCATGGCAATCCCTAATCCGGTGGCCCCTCCTCCTATTACGATCATATCCCACACATGCTGCTCATGGCCCAATTGTAGCAACATTTTCTCACGATTCATCATCAATGGCTTGTTTAAATTTTAATCAGACAACACACGGGAATTACTTATTCTCAGCAGCTCTCAGCGTCTTCCAAGCAAACAAGCAAAAGAACATAGAAGTTATAACGGGCTTTATCCATGACAAGTATCCAGCATTGAAAATTTAAATCAGCATGAACTTTCCAGCACTTAAAAACCCACTTATGGTCAAAAAAAGCATTCAAATGGAATGAAACAACTCATGAAAGCTATTAAACAGGTGACATGCACCCCTCGAAAAATAATGTATCTTCGCATTAAAACTCAACCCTAATGACTTTATCGCCTCTAACTGCCATATCACCTATCGACGGACGTTATCGAAAAACCACACACGAACTTGCTTCCTTTTTTTCTGAATTTGCACTCATTAAATTTCGAGTTTATGTGGAGATTGAATATTTTATTGCCCTATGCGAACTGCCTTTACCGGAGCTAAAATTGTTTGATCCTTCGCTTTTTCCAAAGCTAAGAGCCATCTATGCAAACTTTGAGATGAAGGATGCTGAAGCAATTAAACGCATTGAACAAACGACGAATCATGATGTAAAAGCAGTGGAGTATTTCATCAAAGACCAATTTGATGAACTATCCATAGGCGAGTTTAAAGAATTTATTCATTTTGGGCTTACGTCTCAAGATATTAACAACACCGCCATTCCGTATTCATTTAAACGATCTATCAAAGAAACGTATCTACCAGCGATTCATGAATTGGTGGATACCTTGAAAACACTTGCTGCTGATTGGGCGCAGATTCCTATGCTTGCCAGAACACATGGTCAGCCTGCCTCTCCAACCCGAGTGGGAAAAGAATTACTGGTGTTTGTAGAACGTATTGAAGCACAGTTAACGCAACTGAAAGCCATCCCATTTTCGGCAAAGTTTGGTGGTGCTACGGGCAACTTCAACGCGCATCATGTTGCTTATCCAAACATCAACTGGGTCGCATTTGCAAACGACTTTGTCAATCATTGTCTCCAATTAAACCGGTCGCAATACACCACCCAGATTGAACATTACGACAATTTTGCAGCACACTGTGATGCGCTGAAACGTATCAACACCATATTGATGGATCTAGATCGGGATCTATGGTCCTACATTTCGATGAATTACTTTAAGCAAAAAATCAAAGCAGGGGAAGTGGGCTCATCGGCTATGCCACACAAAGTAAACCCCATTGATTTTGAAAACTCGGAGGGAAACCTCGGTTTAGCTAACGCGATGTTTGAACACTTAGCTGCCAAGCTTCCCATATCCCGCTTGCAACGCGATTTAACCGATTCTACTGTTTTACGCACCATTGGCGTCCCCATGGCTCATACGCTTATTGCCATCAAATCGAGCATAAAAGGGCTAAAAAAACTAGTGCTCAATACGAGTTCGCTTGAAACAGATTTAGAAGCCAATTGGGCCGTTGTAGCCGAAGGAATACAAACCATCCTTCGCCGTGAGGGTTTTCCGAATCCATATGAAGTGTTAAAAGATTTGACACGAACGAATGAGCAAATTAATGCTGCAACCATCGCTACTTTTGTAGAAACATTGGATATACCGGAGTCTGTAAAAATTGAAATAAAAAAAATTAGTCCGGAGAATTATACGGGGATGTGATTTGTAATTTCCAGATTATTGTCTGAATCAGGATTTTTCGATGTTATTTGCTTTTTCATGGCACTCAAGAGTCGCTTCGCTAAGGTAAAAGATTGACAGGATGCTGGGCTCAAATACATTCTCTTCAAACTATAATCTATTTTGATTCAGACAAAAAAGGAGTAAAAACACTGTTAAAGTCAGCTTGCAATGAAAAAAATAAAATCTTTTCTCATTAGCTTATTAATCTTCTGCATCACTCCAGCACTCTCGCAACAACTTTTCAGCAGGGCAGATACACTCCGCGGAAATAATGGCCCTTTGCGTACTTGCTACGACATTCGATATTATCATCTGGATATAAAAATTGATATCGAAAACAAGTTTATTAGTGGATCAAACCTTTTTCGTTTCACTGCAAAGAAAACCTTCGACCGTTTGCAATTCGATCTTTTTGACAATATGGCCATCCAAAAGATTGTTTACAAGGGTTTGGAGCTTCCTTTTACACGTGAGTTTAATGCCATTTTTGTACAATTTCCTGAAAAAATCAAGAAGGGTTCGACCGAAACATTTACCGTATTTTATAGTGGTAATCCAATTATTGCTAAACGTCCCCCTTGGGATGGTGGATTTGTATTCACGAAGGACCAGAGGGATAAGCCTTGGGTAGCCGTAGCTTGTCAAGGATTTGGTGCGAGCTCATGGTGGCCCAACAAGGATCAGCAGGCAGATGAGGTGGATAGTATGATGATCAGTATCACTGTACCCAATGGCGTGATGGATGTGAGTAATGGCAGACTACGGTCGACTGTAGATAGGGGCAATGGATTTACAACGTACAATTGGTTTGTGTCCTACCCAATTAACAATTACGGCGTGACCGTCAACATTGCTGATTATACCCATTTCAATGACGCATTTGATGGTGAGAACGGTCAACTACGTTTAGATTATTATGTTCTAAAAGAAAATCTACAAAAAGCAAAAGACCATTTTTCTACCCATGTCAAACCCACGCTCAAATCTTTTGAGCATTGGTTTGGTCCTTATCCTTTCTACCGAGATGGGTATAAATTAGTTGAAACCCCCTACTTGGGAATGGAACACCAGAGTGCCATTGCTTATGGCAACAAATATCAAAATGGTTATTCGGGGACTGACCTTTCGGGAACAGGTTTGGGCCTGACTTGGGATTACATCATCGTCCACGAAAGTGGGCATGAATGGTTTGGCAATCACATTACCTCCAAGGATATTGCTGACATGTGGATTCACGAGAGTTTCACCATGTATTCCGAGGCTTTATTTATAGAATCGCAACAAGGAAAGCAAGCTGGAATAAAATATGCAGATGGATTGCGACAGCATATTCGTAACGACCGACCGATTATTGGGCCCTATCAGGTCAATAAAGAAGGCTCTGGCGATATGTATTTCAAAGGTGCCAACATGTTACAAACCATACGGGCGATCATCCATGACGATAGAAAATGGCTTAAAATTTTGAGAGGATTGAATCAAAAATTTGGATTAAAAACGACCACAACGGAAGAGATTGTCCACTACATCAACAAAACGGCAGGCATCAATCTAACAAAAGTGTTTGATCAATATTTACGCTTTACAAATATTCCAACATTGGAAGTTAAACGGGATTTGAATCACTTAGTAAAGTATCGCTGGCAAGCAAATGTAAAGAGCTTTAATATGCCTGTACACGTATATGACGGGGACAACCTGTTGATTCTCAAACCAACACTTCATTGGAAAAGTTTAAAAGTAAAAAATGACTTTATTCCTGATACAGCCAACTTTTACATCAAAGTGAGAGCACAATAAAACCCCAAATGTTCAATTTTTGAAAAGTACTACACGAGGGCTTTTTGAGCGGTTTTTTTACTTAGAACCTCTTTATAAAAATTTTCATAAACAGGTAAAATCAATCCTAAATCGAATTCTTTTGCCCGATTAAGTGCATTTTCTTTAAACTGACTTAATCGAAGATTATCTCCCAAAATTTCAATGGCATGCTTAGCCATGGCATCCACATCGCCAACGGGGTCCATATAACCTGTTACACCATTGATATTTAATTCGGGCAATCCACCAGCATTCGAAGTAATGGCAGGAACTTTACATGCCATGGCTTCCAATGCTGCCAAACCAAAACTTTCCGACTCCGATGGCATAATAAACAAATCACATACCGATAATATTTCCTCTACAGCATCTTGTTTTCCCAAAAAACGCACATCGGAACATATTTTTAAATCGCAACAAAGCTGCTCGCAGTACACGCGCTCTGGACCATCGCCAACCATGAGTAGCTTAGATGGAACTACTTTTCGAATTTGTTCGAAAATATAAATCACATCTTGGGTCCTTTTTACTTTACGAAAATTAGACGTATGCACGATGATACGTTCATTGTTAGGCGCAATGGCAATTTTAAAATGATTTTTTGGCTTTAAGCTAAAGCGCTGCATATCCACAAAATTGGGTATCACCCGAATATCACTTTCGATATCAAAATGCTTGTACGTATCCTCTTTTAAATTCTGAGATACGGCTGTTACCCCATCGGATTGATTGATTGAAAATGTAACCACTGGTTTATAGATAGGGTCTTTACCAACCAAGGTAATATCTGTGCCATGCAGGGTTGTCACAACAGGAATATGAATACCATAAGTTGCTAAAATTTGCTTGGCCATAAAAGCAGCAGAAGCATGTGGAATTGCATAGTGTACATGCAAAATATCTAGATTCTCAAAACGAACAACATCCACCAACTTGCTAGCCAATGCAAGCTCATAGGGTGGATAATCAAACAAAGGATATTTCGATACCGAAACCTCGTGATAAAATAAATTTTCTGAAAAGAAATCAAGACGAGCAGGCTGACTATACGTGATAAAATGCACCTGGTGACCATTAGCAGCAAGTGCTTTACCGAGCTCGGTAGCGACCACACCACTTCCACCAAAGGTGGGATAACAGACGATTCCTATTTTCATAGCGTATTGAGATTTGCGTATTGCGTAGTGAGATTGGGGTGCCACAAGCTAGTCAGCATAATGCAGACATGGTGACA
>CAIOLR010000117.1 GCA_903859135.1 uncultured bacterium
GTAAGTTGTAAAATGAAACACATCACCGAGAGCCAAAGGTACACAATATCTATTTTAAGGAAACCGGGTAAAAGTAAGACAGAAATTGCTGAAATGATAGGCAAACATAAATCGTCAATAGGAAGAGAACTCCGTCGCAATAGTGATGGTCGTAATCAGGAATATAGAAGTGATCTTGCTCAACGAAAGCACACCAATCGTCAGACTGAAAAGCCTAATAAGATACATTTTACTGATGAAATCAAGCAATATATCCTTGATGGTTTGGCTCAATATTATAGTCCTGAACAGATACAAGGTCGAGCTAAACTAGAAGGAATAGACTGTGTTAGCCACGAACGTATCTATCAACATATCTGGCAGGATAAAAAGAAAGGAGGCACACTACATGAGAATTTACGCCATAAAGGTCGTAGTTATCGAAAACGTGGCAATCTTAAAGATTGGCGAGGTATCATTAAAAACAGAGTAGATATATCAGAACGGCCAAAAATTGTCGATGCTAAAGAACGTTTTGGAGACCTAGAAATAGATACGGTGATAAGTAAAAATCATCAAGGAGCATTACTCACTATCAATGATCGAGTAACTGGTTTAGTGTGGATTAGGTTGCTTGAAGGTAAAGAAGCTGAACCCTTAACCAAAAGTACCATAGAGGCACTAATGCCTATCAAACATCGATTACATACTATCACTACAGACAATGGAAAAGAGTTTGCAAAGCATGAAACAATAGCTAAAGCACTAGACTTAAACGTCTATTTTGCCCAAAAATATCACTATTGGGAAAGGGGGGCAAACGAAAATACAAATGGGCTTATTAGGCAATATTTTCCTAAAGGTTCTTCATTTGAAAACCTGACACATGAGCAAGTGAGGTATGTGCAAAATGAGCTAAAAAATAGGCCCAGAAAAAACCTCGGATTTTTATCCCCAGACGAATATTTTTTGGCTAATTTTCAAACCAACCGAGTTGCATTTATGACTTGAATCCAGCGATAGATCAATTCATATTAATAAAAATAGGCGCCACTCCCTTATTAGGGAGTGGCCGACCTATTTTCACTTCAAAAGCGAAATGATCAAACTTTAATTTCCACTTCAACTCCACTAGGTAATTCTAATTTCATTAAAGCGTCTACAGTTTTTGAATTTGAACTGTAGATATCTAACAAGCGTTTATATTCACACAATTGGAATTGCTCACGCGCTTTTTTATTAACATGTGGTGAACGCAATACAGTGAATATTTTTTTTTCTGTTGGAAATGGAATCGGTCCACTTACTACAGCACCTGTAGGTTTTACTGTTTTTACGATTTTTTCAGCAGACTTATCTACTAAGTTATAATCGTACGATTTTAATTTAATCCGGATACGTTGGCTCATTGTTGTATGTTTAGCTACTATAAGAGCTATTAATTATAGTAGTATGTGTGAATATTAAATTTAAAAGCCCCTCTCTTTCGGAGAGGGAGAGGGGTGAGGCTTTTTATGCGTTGTGCGCTTTCTTACCTTTTACCTTCGCTATTACTTCTTCTTGTACATTTCGAGGTGCTTCTTCATAGTGATCAAACTCCATGGTTGAAGTAGCCCTACCCGAAGTGATGGTACGTAATTGAGTCACGTAGCCAAACATTTCAGAAAGTGGAACTTGAGCTTTGATTACTTGTGAACCAGCACGCGTATCCATCCCTTGAAGTTGTCCGCGGCGACGGTTCATATCTCCAATCACATCACCCATATTTTCTTCGGGTGTTAGTATCTCTACTTTCATGATTGGTTCCATCAATACCGGCTTTGCTTTTGGTAATGCTTCTCGGAAAGCAGAACGCGCACAAATTTCGAAAGATAAAGCATCCGAATCGACCGCGTGGAATGACCCATCAATCAAACGAACTTTCATATCTGGTAAAGGATATCCTGCTAATACACCATTGGCCATCGCAGCAGCAAAACCTTTTTCAACTGAAGGGATAAATTCACGAGGAATGGAGCCACCAACAATTTCATTCACAAATTGCAAGCCTGATTTCCCTTCATCGACTGGAGAAATAACCACTTGAATGTCGGCAAATTTACCACGGCCACCTGTTTGTTTTTTGTAAGTTTCTCTGTGTTGAACAGTTCCAGTAATTGCTTCTTTGTAAGCAACCTGAGGAGCTCCTTGGTTTACTTCCACTTTGAATTCACGTTTCATACGATCCATGAGAATATCCAAGTGAAGTTCACCCATTCCTGAAATTACGGTTTGACCCGTTTCTTCATCCGTTTTCACACGGAAGGTAGGATCTTCTTCAGCTAATTTACCTAAAGCGACTCCCAGTTTATCCACGTCGGCCTGAGTTTTTGGCTCAATAGCTAAACCAATTACTGGTTCAGGGAAATTCATGGATTCTAGTACAATTGGGTGTTTTTCATCACACAATGTATCTCCAGTTTTGATATCCTTAAAACCAACCACAGCAGCAATATCACCCGCTCCAACATTCGGAATTGGATTCTGTTTGTTCGCATGCATTTGGAAGATTCGAGATATCCGTTCTTTGTTTTCAGAGCGCATGTTATACACATAAGAACCTGCTTCCAAGTTACCTGAGTATACGCGAATGAAACATAAACGTCCAACGAAAGGATCAGTAGCAATTTTGAATGCTAAAGCAGCAAATGGTTCTTTCACATCTGGTTTACGAATTACTTCTTCGCCAGTGTCTGGATTTGTACCCACGATACCTTCTTGATCCAATGGTGAAGGCAGTAGCTCCATCACATAATCAAGCATCGTTTGCACACCTTTGTTTTTGAAAGATGAACCACAAACCATCGGAACAATTTTTGCATCCAATACCGCTTGACGTAAAGCATCCAATACTTCACGCTCGGTAATGGTTTCTGGAGCCTCGAAGAATTTCTCCATCAAGGATTCATCATATTCCGCAACTGATTCCAATAATTTTTCTCTCCATTCCGTTGCCTCTGCGATCATATCCTCAGGAATAGGCACTTCAGTAAAGGTCATCCCTTTATCATGCTCATTCCAAACGATACCACGGAAATTGATCAAATCAACCACTCCTTTGAAACTATCTTCAGCACCGATAGGCAATTGCAATGGAACTGCATTGCTACCTAACATATCTTTAACTTGCTTCACCACTTTCAAGAAGTCTGCTCCTGAGCGATCCATTTTGTTAACAAAACCGATACGAGCAACGCTATAGTTGTTTGCTAGGCGCCAGTTGGTTTCCGATTGAGGCTCAACACCATCAACAGCTGAAAACAAAAATACCAAACCATCTAATACACGCAGCGAACGATTTACCTCAACGGTAAAATCTACGTGTCCTGGTGTATCGATAATATTGATGTGATACGTTTGGTTTCGGTATTTCCAATCAACGGTAGTAGCAGCAGAAGTAATGGTGATGCCTCGTTCTTGCTCTTGTGCCATCCAGTCCATGGTTGCTGCA
>CAIOLR010000118.1 GCA_903859135.1 uncultured bacterium
AAAATTCATCAATAATTAATTTTTTTTAGAAAAAAAATCTACTTCTCAGACAACCTCGGTACCATTTATTGGCATCCAATGCAAGAATCATGCGTTAAAATAATCACATCAATCATTCAAATCAAACGACCTCAGCGAAGCGACTCTTGAGTACCGTTGAAAACTGAGCGCAGCAATCTCCTGAATACCATTAAAAAGCAGATAAAAATGAAGAAACTAACACAAAACGAAAAAATAAATAAAACAACGAAAACCTAAGCGAAATAATCTCTTGAACACCTCTAAAAAACTATATACCGGTGAAAAATCATACTTCAGACAATGGGTGTGTAATATCCGTGATTAAATCCGATTTAGGTTTTCTGCTTCTTTTTTTTAGCTGCAGGAAAAAGAACATTATTCAAAATCAGTCGATAGCCAGGAGAATTTGGATGTAGATTGAGGTCTGTTGAAGGGTCGCCAACAATGTGTTGGTAATCTTCTGGATCGTGACCGCCGTAAAATGTCCATTGTCCTTTGCCATACTCGCCGTGAAGATAACGGGCCTCACTCACCAATTTAGTTTCACCCATCACAAGTACGTCTGGTTTAACAACCTCTTTGCGAAAAGCAGTTGTTTTACCCATAAATCCCTTTATCACTTTATCATGGTTTTGAGTCAGCATGGTTGGCACGACGTCCCACTTAGCCGAGAAATCAAATAAGGTAAAAAAGTCATTGCTTTGGTCGATTTGCCGTGTTGGAGTTGTGTCAATATTTGAAAAATCATTGGCCATCGGATTCATGTTTAGCCTGAAGTTTTGGAACGCAAATGTTTTTCCAAAATCAAGTTTCGATTGTGCTTGAGGATCTACCCCATCCCCATCAAACATGCTTTCGCAAATGTCGACTCCATTGGCAGCTAATGCAATATCGAGTGTTTCTGTCCCAGAGCACATGGCAAACATAAATCCACCACCCATCACAAAATCACGAATATTTTTTGCCACCGCTAGTTTCATCTCAGACACTTTTTTAAAGCCATTTCGTCGGGCAACGTCCTCCTGCAGTTTTACATCCTCCATATACCAGCTAGCGCCCCTAAAAGGACCCCAAAAACGACTGTACTGCCCGGTAAAATCTTCGTGATGTAGGTGCAACCAATCGTATTTAGGCAAAAAACCTTTCAACACATCGTCATCATATATAACCTCATAGGGTATTTCGGCGTAAGTGAGTGCCAGTGTTACAGCATCATCCCATGGCAATTTATTTTTAGGACTATAAACAGCGATTTTAGGTGCTTTTTCTAATTTGACGATGTCCATGTTTACCGATGGCTCGGCAATCTCACTGAGAATGGCTATGACTTTTGCATCGGGTATCACCTCGTAAGAAACGCCACGTATTTTACATTCACTTTCTATTTGCGAGGTATATTTGATCAAAAAGCTACCCCCTCTGTAATTAAGCAACCAGTCGGCCTCTAAGTCATTTTTCAACACCCAGAACGTGATGCCATATGCTTTTAAATGATTCGTCTGCTCTTCATCCATCGGAATAAGAATGGATGCTGCTCTACAAAAAGTGGTTAGCAAAACGAGTGCCAGTAAAATGATATGCTTTTTCAACATAGTTAAAAATGAGAGTACTTGGTGTAAGTATGAAACGTATTATTTTTACTACTTATGAGGTTAGAAAATCTGGCAAAGACCTGGTTTAGCTCAATTTCTGATACGTTCGCCACCAAAGGTCAGGCATTTCACCAGATACAGCGGTTTGATAATCCTCGTACAAGCAGGGGACCAGATGAAAACGTTCATTTTGTGATGTACCTTTTGGGTAGGGTACTTGCATCCACCAACGGTCCGTTTTTTTACTTTTGACAAATACGAGCTCCTGTGATCCATCTTTTAAATTGGTTCGATAGGTTACGTATTGAGATTTGGGTTGCAGAGGGATGTCATTTTTTCGGCTGTAAAAACCATCTATAAAATACCAAACCATTTGGGCTAGGAGCATAGCTGTTTGTTCGTGCGCGTCTAAAGAAGGATTGTACTCATAAAATCCAATAGATGATAGTTTATCATTCATGCCCGCATACCGACATATTTGACAAGCCTCATCACCATAAAAACCATTAGGTGAGGCATTGGCATTTCCACAGGCATCAGAAGATCGAATAGCCGATAAATCGAAACTGACCATATTGGCATTCCGAATCACAGGTTCCACTAAATTAATTTTCCCAGAGAAAGCTCCTAGGCGGTGTACGTCGAAATAGAGCTTATCCATTACCCTCAGTTGATCCTGACTCACAAAATAACTTTGATACCCAATATTGCTAAAGTTGAATAAGTAATTCGGTTCATGTATAAATATTTTATTCAAATAGGAAGCAGACGTGGTCTCGATCGTTCCTTCTTCATTTTCTCCCATATCAAAATGCGAGTCCACAACCACGAGATCCACCTTTTGTTCAAGATCTTCGTAGGCCATATATTGGGCATAGGTTAAATCTTGTCCCCCTCCTATAATTAGAGGAGTTATATTCTTGGTTATCAATTCTACTAGGACCAGTTTAAGAGCCACATAGGTGTCTGATACTTTATTTCCAGCTTTAATATTTCCAAGGTCTACCATATTTGTACGGTGTTGCCCTGCGTTCAGTTGGTAAAATTTTCTCCGAAAAGCATCTGGTGCTGAAGCAGCTCCTTTGTTGTGTACAGAATGTCTATCATCAAGTACTCCAATGAGTGCAATATCATAGGTTTGATTGTTTAGATCTGGAAAGACACCACTATTGATAGTCATGTTTTCTGCCATATTTGAAGCATAAATATCCTGCTTTTGTGATAATTTATGCAGATCTACCGGCGCGAAGAAAGAAGATAGTGACATATAGTTTAAGCTAAAATCGTTAATCAAATATCAACTTTATTACGTTAATTTGGGCACTTATATAAAAAATCATTCGATGGTCTTGGTTACTGGTGCGACTGGATTTTTAGGCTCAGAATTAGTACGCCAACTGGCATCGCAGAACAAACCCATTCGGGCAATTAAGCGGAGTACTTCAGTAGTTCCTAAAATAATAAAACAAGAGAAAAATATAGATTGGATAGATGCCGACGTACTTGATTATTTTTCTTTGCAGGAAGCTTTTGACCATGTATCACAGGTGTATCACTGCGCAGCGGTGGTTTCATTCAACTCTTCCGACAAAAAGCGAATGCTACAAACGAATGTGCAAGGCACAGCCAATGTGGTGAATTTATGTTTGGATAAAAACGTTCAAAAGTTAGTTCATGTGAGTTCGATTGCTGCCCTTGGTGATGGCAAATTAAATCAGCCTATTACCGAGAACGATCATTGGGAATTTACAAATAACCAAAGCAGCTATGCCATCTCCAAATACGAGAGTGAGATGGAAGTTTTTCGAGCTGTTGCCGAAGGACTAAATGCTATTGTTGTCAATCCCTCTATTATTCTAGGGAAAAATGCAAGCAAAAGTGGTAGCGGAATACTTTTTGAAGCAGTAAAAAATGGATTAAGTTATTATCCAGGTGGAACGTGTGGTTTGGTTGCCGTGGAGGACGTCGTGGAGAGCATGATTGCTTTAATGAATGGTGATTTTTCTGACGAACGATATATCATCAGTGCAGAAACTTGGCTTTATCGTGATTTGTTTACTGAGATTGCATTTCAGTTGCGCGTAAATCCTCCAAGTAAAGAACTAAAACCGTGGATGCTTCAAGCCTCTTTGCTTGCCAATTTCATGACTAACTTAATCAAAAAAAGCTCAAACGGTTTGACGAAAGATATGGCCAGTATACTTGTCAAAAAAAGAGACTACGTAAATTCAAAAATTAAAAAAACTATTGGTATCGAATTTAAATCTATCAAACAAGTCATTGCAGAAGTTTGCGATTAGCATTCATCAAACAAAGCCTAGACGATTAAATCTATGAAAACAGGGCAGATCCATGAATTATTTAAGCAAAATAAAAATGCCTGTTACGACCATCAAGGACTGACCTATTTTCAAGAAATTAACAAATAGTGAGAACAACCTACATCATCGATTTTGATAGCACCTTTACCCAAGTTGAAGCATTGGATGAGCTTACTCGTATCTCTTTAAAAAATCATCCTGATAGGGAATCTATTTACAAACAAATTGAAGATCTCACCCATTTGTCGATGGAGGGGAAGCTATCCTTTCGGGAAAGTTTGCACAAACGAGTGAGCCTTTTACAAGCCAATTCGGACCATCTGAAGCAATTGGTTACGCGTCTAAAAAAGAAAATTTCGGCATCTTTTTTACGCAACAAAGCTTTTTTCGAAAAACATTCAGACGATGTTCTTATTGTTTCAGGAGGGTTCAAAGAGTTTATCACTCCGGTTGTTCTTCCGTATCATATCCGCAAAGAGAATATTTATGCAAACAGTTTTTTGTTTGATGACTTAGGAAACATTGTGGGCTATGATGATGCAAATCCACTTTCTGAAGAGGGAGGAAAAGTCAAGCTGCTGAAAGAGTTGAAACTTGCTGGCAACATTTATGGTATTGGCGACGGCTATTCCGATTTTCAATTGAAGGAGTTAGGTATGATCAAAAAGTTTTATGCCTTTACCGAAAACATCGAGCGTAAACCAATTTTAGAAAAAGCAGATCATATTACGCCTAGCTTCGACGAGTTTTTATACGTCAATCATCTACCAATGGCTATTGCCTATCCCAAGAACAGAATTTTATGTTTGATTATTGGTGATATGCCCGAGCAAGCTGTACAAGCTTTGAAAAAAGATGGATTTTCCATTCGCCATAAAAACACTTTTGAAGAAAAGTATGTGAGCGATGTAGATATGATGCTTTTAGCGATCGATGAAAAGTTGGATAACGAACAGTTGGAACGTGCAGTGAAACTCAAAACAATTGGTTATTTAGGAAATAGCAAACAAAAAATACCATCAGGCATATGCACCCAAATGGGTATTGTGGTATTTGACGATCCGAAAAACAATCCGAGGAATATCGAGTTCATTCCCAAGCGAATGATCGATTTTATCAACAAGGGGGATACCTATTTGAGTGAAAATTTTCCCAACCTTCAGCTTCCTCGAATGGTTGGATCACATCGGCTGATCCATATCCATCAAAATGTACCCGGTGTGATGGCTCAGATCAATCAAGTTTTTGCACAACACACCATCAATATCGTTAGTCAATTTTTAATGACAAACCCTCAAATTGGGTATGTCATCACTGATATTAATAGCAAGTACGACAAACAGGTATTAAAAGATTTAAAACAAATTAATTATACAATAAAGTTTCGTGTACTTTATTGATTAATGAATTATATAGATATGAAAGACATTGCACTTGTATTTTTGGGCGGAGGCTTGGGTAGTATATCGCGTTTATTGGTTGGAAAATTTTACAAAATTTGGCAACCAACATTTCCAATGGCAACATTAACAGCAAACTTCTTAAGCTGCTTTGTTTTTGGGGTCATCCTAATGCTTGGAGTCGAAAAGTTAAACATTAATTATAACCTCAAATTATTATTTATCACTGGTTTTTGTGGCGGATTCAGTACGTATTCGGCTTTTATTTTTGAAACGGTAGAACTCTTTAAAACTGGACAAGATGGTTTAGGATTCAGCAATATTGCTGCCAACTTTGTTTTGAGTTTAGTTGGTTTGTATTTGGGGTCTGTATTGGTGAGAATGTTATAAACTAGTTTTTGACATTTCACTTTTGAGTAAGAGAGCCTCTGTTCTCTCAATTTGTTGCTGGCTCACTTCGCTTGCATACCCTTAATTTTGTTTAATTTATTATACTTACAGTTAAATTTAACATGCTAAAAAACATGAAATTAAACCATTTACTATGGCTGGCAGTACCATTAAGTTTATGCATGGCCTGCAAAAACAAGAGCTCCGTAAATGAAACCAAGCGTACCATATTTCTTGATAAAGCAAATATGGATACAACAATTAGTCCTGGAGCAGATTTCTATTTATATGCGAACGGAAACTGGCTTAGAAAGGAAGTCATACCAGCATCTCAAGTAATGTAGGATTCTTTCACAATTCTAGAAGACGAAAACCAAAAAAACTTAGAAAAGATATTGGAAGAAGTCTCTTCAAAAAAAAATGCAAAAGGAACAGCTGATCAGAAAGTAGCTGGCTTATATACGAGTGGCATGGATACGGTCACCATAGAAAAGCTAGGTTATAGCCCAATTAAGCCCTTATTGGCTCAAATAAACGCTGTAAAAAACTATAAAGACTTAATCAACTGATGTTACGCAGTAGGTTGAAAATTTATTTTTTGTAGTTCTTCCCAAGCAGCTTTATTAGCGGCGAGATAAATTTTGGCTTTGAGTGCA
>CAIOLR010000119.1 GCA_903859135.1 uncultured bacterium
AGCAAAATCCGAGAAAAGAGCAAGGCTCCAGAACTCACCATCGACGAATTAACGGCTTTGTACGTGCAATTTAATGAGCAAATGAAAGCAGCAAAAGCTAATGCCGATCGTTACAAGGCTTTGTTAGTGGAATATGCACAGGAAAATCGCAGTCAATTCAATGGCAAACTATTGACTTTGCCTAACGGTGTCAAAATTGAAAGCAGATCGCAGTTAAAAGCTGAGTTCGCCAAAGAAAAAGTGACGCTAGCGTGGTTGGAGCAATTAATCGATGAGGGTTTCGGTGGGCTTGTAGAGGTAGGGTTTGCGGATAAAGAGGTGGTTGCGAATCCGAGTGCTGATTTGAGTCAATTGATGAAATTGATTGGCTATAGCGTGGATATTAAAGAGATTTTGGCGGTGAAGGCGGCGTAAAAAGAGTTGTCTGAATCACGATTGGCCAAGATTATAGGATTTACAAGATGCTGGAATGCATTTGAAAGGTAAAATCCTGAGAATCTTGAAAATTATGGCCAATCCTTATTCAGACATAAATACTAAACAATGGAAAAACTAATACTCTCCTCTAAAAAATTACAAGGCTCCCTGATTCTCGTTTACGAAAAGGGTGTTTTAAAGAGCTTTTTAAACGAATTTAAAAAGCCTTTAAACGCCGTTCAGGAGGTCGAGATTAAGCGGGTATTGCAATTCAATTTCAGTAATGTGAATACGCTTGATTATGCTTCAATAGGCTTGGATTTAGTTTCTGAAGATTCTAAGAAGGGCGGGCAACGCGTGGCTTTATTTTGCGGGGCTTATAAACAGAAATACGGCAATAGTTATCTGGTGAGCAGAAAAGAAGGAGCCTTGTTAAAGCAATTGCCACTAACAAATGATGATGACTTCGAGAAAATCGTAACCGCGTATTTTGAATGCAATGAATGGTGGGCATCGCCAAAAAATATTAGTGGCTTGATCACCCGTATCAATGAACTACGCCAGTGGATGACTGCACCGAAAGCCACTAAATGGCATTTTCCCAATGGATACAGTAAAACGCGTGAGCAAGAATGTAAAACCAACGAAGAATTACAAGCTTACTGGAAACATTTACGTGAGCAGGGTTATAAAAAAACAAGGGTTGGGATTGTGGAAACGTGGAAAAAGGTTATTTAAGCAATACAATCAATGGCATATAACAGAAAAAATCATCTCCTAAAAGTAAAGGCTGTGTGTGAGTTGTACGAACAATTGCGCAAACCTGATGTGCCTATGGCGGCTACCTACCGCAAGGTGATTTATCCTTGTTTTTACATTAGTATGTGCACCTTTTACCGCTATTTGAACACTAATTACAAAAAAGAGTTGCGCGAATTGGCCGAAAATCAGCAGCCTGTGAATCCGAGGCAGTATAGGCTGTTTTAACCTTTTTTAAACTTGAGGCTAGTCCATATTTCTTAATCCAAAGAATTTAATGGACAGATAGCATACTATTTTTGCTATTTTCACGCCATTATGAAAAAAGCAGTATACGGCGATAAAAAGATTGTTATAGATATCCTTACCAAATCATTTGACACTAATCAGAGTGTCAATTTCATCATTAAGCAAGATCAAAATAGAATACATAGGATTAGAGCTTTGATGGACTACTCATTTGATATGTGCTTCTCATTTGGTGAAGTCTTTTTATCTGATGATAAAAATGCATGTGCTTTAATATTATTTCCCGATAAAAAAAGAACTACTATAAAATCTATAATATGGGATATAAAATTAATCTGGAATAGTGTCGGCGTAGCAAATATTGGAAAAGCCTTAAAAAGAGAATCTGAAATCAAAAAATTGCATCCAGACGAACTCATGTATTACCTGTGGTTTATAGGCGTTAATCCAGACTCACAGCATAAAGGTATCGGTACACGTTTACTAAATGATATTTCAGAGGACAGTACTTTAACGAAACGATCAATTTTTTTAGAAACCTCAACAGTTCGAAACTTACCTTGGTACAAAAAAAATGGCTTTAAAATATATCATGAGCTCGAATTGGGATATAAATTACACTTCTTAAAAACAGACAAACTCCCCCAAAGACTTACAGTATAAACAGGTGTACAAATAACACTTTGTAAATATTAAATTTGCACTTCTTGATTAAAAAAGTGTGATGCTTGAAAATGGATTGCTTTTTGGGTCTCAAATGCATTGGGCTACAGGCATTGTCATTATAATAGAATTATTTTTTATTATTCACCAATTTTTCCAATGCTTAGAAAGGCCTGAAGATAAAAAACGACGATGGTATTTTTGGCTGCTCCTTTTGCTTCTAATCTATAACTGATGTTACGCAGCCCCTATTTTTCATATTTATATGATAGACTATTTTTGCAAGATGGACAAAGCGAAGATTA
>CAIOLR010000120.1 GCA_903859135.1 uncultured bacterium
CGACATTGCGGCTACGCTTGGGAAAGCCAAAAAAACAAACCAGATATTGGTCGGTTTTGCGCTCGAAACCAATGATGAAACCACTCATGCGCTCCAAAAACTGGAGAAAAAAAACTTCGATTTTATCGTCCTTAATTCAATGCGTGATCCAGGAGCAGGCTTTGGTCACGACACGAACAGGGTCACTATTTTGCGACAGGATGGTTCGATTGTCGTATTTTCGTTAAAAAGTAAAATGGCCGTGGCTCAGGATATTGTGGAAGAAATCATTCGTTCAGCCAACCTTAAAACCTGATTATGCGTCAGGGCATTGCATAACTGGAATCCTCCTATTTTTAAGCCGAAATATTTCTGTCCTATGATTAAGAGATTTGGATTTTTTCTCGCGTTTATCATTTGTTATTCAACACTTTACTCCCAAGGCGCATTAAATGCAAGTGTGCGTGTGAGTACCCCTCAACTTCAGCGCAATGACCGAAAGGTATTTGACCAGTTGGAAGTTACGATTAAAGAATTTCTGAACAACAGTAAGTGGACGAATGATGTTTTTTTGCAAGAAGAGCGTATCAAATGCAATTTCATTCTCACTATTTCCCAGGAATTGGACGGTAACCAGTTTGAGGCAGAATTGGCGGTACAAGCCACGCGCCCGGTATTTGGAAGCGGCTATGAAACACCCCTGATCTCTTACCTGGATAAGGACATTAGTTTTACTTACGAGCAGAACCAGCCAATTGAATTTTTGCGCGACAACCCGGAAAATCAGAATCTTTCCTCCATTTTGGCCTTTTACGTTAATATTATTCTGGGCCTGGATTATGATTCATTCTCTCAATATGGCGGTGAAAACTATTTGTTGAACGCAGAAAAAATCGTCAACAATGTACAAAACTCCAGCAGCAATTCCGCTTCAGGATGGCGTCCTAGTGATGGGGGGAAAAATCGAAATCGGTATTGGATCATGGAAAATCTGCTCAATCCTCGGGTTAGGCCTTTCAGAAATGCTATGTACAATTACCATCGAAAGGGCTTAGATCTTTTTACCACCAATCAGGATCAGGCTAAGGCTGCCATTTTACTGGCTTTAGAAGATATTGATAAAGTGAGTGCAGCCTACTTTAATTCTATGATTATCCAGATGTTCACGTATACTAAAAAAGACGAATTAATAGAAATGTGGAAGATAGCCCCCAAGGCACAAAAAGAACGAGTGGTACAAATTTTGTCTAAAATTGACCCGGCCAATACCCAACGCTATCACGAAATCGGGAGTTAAAATTTATTTAAGGAGTCCGCATACGGTATTTCTTTTAGCGCTTGTTCGGGAATTGGTTTTCAGCCCAAAACGAGCAAATTTTATTTCAGCTAGGGCAAATGGTAAGCCTTAATGCACGCGATCCGTTTTTTGGCTTCAATCTGGAAAACGCTCCCTGAAATAAAATTTGCCGATTGCCAACAAAAATCCAATTCCGGAACAAGTTCTTGAGCCCCTTCCCATTTGCATAAGTCAATGACGCCGTACTGAAAGGCCTGAGATATAGTATTTGGGTAGTCATTTTTTTATGCCTGATTGTCCGAACGGCTTCCGTAGTTTTGCCCTGAAC
>CAIOLR010000121.1 GCA_903859135.1 uncultured bacterium
ATGTTTATAATCGCTCTTTTTGCCACGTCATGCTCAAAAGATAAGCACGGAGCTCAGGAGGAAAAATTTAATACGAATGACTACGTGCAAATGAAAGCATTTTTAATGCAGCCCTCTTCCTTTAAAGATGCAAAGGGCAACGTTCTAACCAATGGACAGTGTATAGCCCAAGATGATCATAACGGCACATTTTTCCCAGAATCACCCGCCACGTGGTCAGGTGTCACTTTTGATGATGATCCCAATGGTAAGAGAATAACAGAAATTGATTTTTCTAGCCACTTACATCTTAACGCAACTGGAGCAAACCTTGCCCACAAGGTAGCCGGTGATTTAATTCTAAAAAATTGCACAAAACTTATTAAACTTAATATACCCGACAATGATGTAACCTCATTAGATTTAACTGGCATAGCCAAATCCTACAATAGCGCAGGAACAATTGTACCAAAAATTGTACTCGATAACAACAAACTAAGCACTTTAACTCTCGACGACTCATGGACGAAAGACAAAGCTGGAGTAACAGTCGTCCTACCTTTTGGTACTAACCAACAACAGGGAACGAAAACGCTTGCCATTACATACACCACATTACCTAAACCATAACTGATATTACGCAGCTTTATCTGAACCATGGTGGCAATGCATAATATCAGACACTCAGAGAGAACAAATAAGGATCATCAGGATAAAATTTGGAAGGCATTCCCCTCAAAGCCAACCTTCCCAATTGCATTTGACTTGGCGTGGTAAAATAAGCAAGTCCACCCACTGGCAGCAGCACGTTTGCCATACGCTTCACGGAGCTCCATGGCTTTTCTTCCGTCGAAATCGTACTTGGCAATCAGCTTTCTGAGCAACTGTTCGGGCTCGGGCAAAATATCACCACCAAAAAAGGCAATCTCATTACCATCTTGAATCAAAAATACCTGATGAAACTCACAGTGTCCGCCAGTAAGCTCGTAGGAAATATGCTGATTTAAACACCCACTGCCTTCCACAAAATGAACACAATTGTGACGCTGTAGCACATCGAACAATGCTGTTTTATACGATGCCGAAGATCTACTAAAAGCCGTCTCCCATTCGCCACGCTGAATCACATAATCGGCATTCGGAAAAGTGGGTTCTAATTGACCATCTCGCTCAAAAACCACCCCTCCAGCATGATCAAAATGCAAATGTGACATCAACACCAGATTAACATCACGTGGATCAAAACCAACATCCCTAATATTTTTATGGATAATGAGCTCTCCTTCGTCATCTTTATATCCCAAACCAACATCCAACACCATCAACTGATCTGCCGTTTTGATAAGAAATGGCTGCACATGAATAAACAGCGAAGCCGGCCGATCTTTAGCTTGATGAACAGCAGGATTAAAAGGAATAAATTTTTTTGAAATGTCTACTGAGTAGGACCCTTCGTGTAAAGTGATAATCTTCAATGGAGATATAATTTTATTGGTAATGATGCCTGCATTGAAGTATAATGACAGCATCGGATTCAACCCTATAAACCAAACGATGCGCATGTGTGATTCTTCGCGACCACCATCCACTCAGATGATATTGCAAGGATTCGGGCTTACCCGTTCCTTCAAAAGGCGTACGCTTCACTTCTTTGATTAAAGAATTAATCTTTTTCAATATTGTTTTATCTATTTATTGACAAAAAATTGATCCAAAAACGATTTGAGGGGTTGCCTAAAATTGGTGTAAGTGGTGATACCCATTTGTTATTTTTCTTAATAAAGATAGAAACAAATATTTTCATGTACAATTTTATGTAGATGTTCAAAATCTCCTTTTACAAAAAATCAAAATCGAATCCATGTATATTTGCGACCTAATTGCACAAATTTATGAGAAAAAGATGGGTAGAACACACTCTTGATAATCATTCGGCAGTAGTAGCATTGCAACAATCCTTACAAATTGATCAAATATTAGCCACACTGCTGGTTCAAAGAGGGGTCACTACATTCGAAGAAGCCCGATCTTTTTTCAGGCCAGAACTTGGCCACTTACATGATCCTTTTTTGATGAAAGATATGGATCAGGCGATCGTCCGCATCGAAGAAGCCATTGCTGCAAATGAGAAAATACTGATTTATGGCGATTACGACGTGGATGGAACTACCTCTGTGGCCTTGGTCTATCGTTTTCTGAAAAAGATTTATCCAAATGTCGATTTTTACATTCCCAATCGCTATACCGAGGGTTATGGCATTTCGACACAAGGCATCGACTACGCGGAAGAAAATTATTTCTCGCTGATCATCGCATTGGATTGTGGCATTAAGTCAGTCGATAAGATTGCCTATGCCAATGAAAAAGCAATTGATTTTATCATCTGCGATCACCATTTACCAGGTGATGAATTACCTGATGCCATTGCTGTTTTAGACCCCAAGCGCACCGATTGCCCTTACCCTTATAAAGAACTTTCGGGCTGTGGCATAGGCTTCAAATTAATTCATGCTTTCGCGATACGCAACCAGATTCATTTGGATAATATCTATTGCTATTTAGATTTGGTTGCTGTGAGTATAGCCTCTGATATTGTGCCTATCACTGGAGAAAATCGTGTTTTGGCGTGGCACGGGCTTGAGCATTTAAATACAAATCCCTGCAAAGGATTAGCTGCGCTAAAAGATATTGCTGGAAGAAAAAACAATTACACAATTACCGATGTCGTGTTTCAGATTGGACCCCGTATCAATGCCGCAGGGCGGATAGACGATGCCAAACATGCGGTCAGTTTATTAATTTCAGACACGTATGATGATGCGATTGAAAAAAGCAAAATCATCAATCTAAAAAATAGCGAACGCAAAGAATACGACGCCGATATAACCGATCAAGCCCTAGCCATGCTCGATCATCCGGATTATAAAACACGTAAAACGACCGTTGTGTTTAACGAAAATTGGCATAAAGGGGTGATTGGTATTGTTGCATCCCGCTTGACGGAAACCTATTATCGCCCTACCGTTGTGCTCACCAAATCGAACGACTTGGTGGCAGGATCGGCTCGATCTGTTATTGATTTTGATCTTTATGAAGCTTTGTTTGCTTGTGGTGATCTCCTTGAACAATTCGGCGGCCACAAGTATGCTGCTGGGTTGACCATGAAAGCAGAAAATATTCCACATTTCCAGCAACGGTTTGAAGAAGTGGTTTCGGCCAGTATCACCGACGATTTGTTAACGCAACGTATATTGATTGATGCTGAAATCAATCTAGACCAGATCCATGCTAAATTCATCCGCATACTGAATCAATTAGCTCCTTTTGGTCCACAAAACATGGCTCCTGTATTTATGACCAAACAGGTTTACGCATATGGCACAGCAACGTTGGTTGGAAATAATCATTTAAAAATGAGCATCAAGCAACCCAACTCCCCTATATTTGTCAACTGTATCGGTTTTGGTTTAGGTGAATATTTACCTGCCATTAATCAAGGCATACCCTTTGATATTTGCTACTGCATTGAAGAAAATATTTTTAGAGAACAACGATCTTTGCAACTAAACATCAAGGGGATAAAGCCTTTACTTTTAAAACAAAAACAAAATGATACTAAGAGCTGAAAATCTCATCAAAAAATACAAGCAACGCAGTGTGGTGAACAATGTGTCCTTCCATGTTTCGCAAGGAGAAATTGTTGGCCTTTTAGGACCTAATGGAGCAGGGAAAACAACGTCTTTTTACATGATAGTTGGGCTCATTAAACCTAATGAAGGGCATGTTTATTTGGATGATGAAGATATTACCGCTAATCCCATGTACCGGAGGGCGCAAAAAGGCGTTGGCTATTTGGCGCAAGAGGCATCCGTTTTTAGAAAACTATCAGTTGAGGACAATATCAAATCGGTCCTTGAAATGTCTAAACTGACTAAAATAGCGCAACAAGATAAGCTAGAAGAGCTAATCGATGAGTTCAGCTTGCACAAAGTACGCCAGAATCGCGGCGACTTGCTCTCAGGTGGCGAACGTAGACGAACAGAAATTGCGCGTGCTTTAGCTGCCGATCCGAATTTTATTTTACTGGATGAGCCTTTTGCTGGCGTAGACCCAATTGCCGTTGAAGAGATCCAACACATTGTAGCCCGATTAAAGCTCAAAAATATTGGCATCCTGATTACAGATCACAATGTTCAAGAAACACTTTCCATTACCGACAGGGCCTACCTGCTAGCTGAGGGTAAAATTATGCTTACTGGCACGCCGCATGAAATAGCCAACAACGACATCGCTAGAAAATTTTATCTAGGACAGCATTTCGAACTACGAAAGAAAATCCTTAAAGCCTCACGCCAGCCCTCTCCAGATGAAAAAGAGTCTTAATACAAATTGAAACGCCATCTAAAACATATCCTATGACACTTGTCAACGCCTTTTTTACTTGGATCATGAAAAAACGAATGCATCAAATCGAGCTATTCGTAAAATACCCGCATGAAGTGCAGGAAGAGTGGTTTCAAAGACTAATATCCATTGCCAAGTACACCGATTGGGGTAAGGAGTATGACTATTCATCTTTAAATACGCAACAACAATTTAAAGAACGCGTACCACTCCAAAATTACGACAGCCTAAAACCGTACATCAGCCGAATGCTAAAAGGCCAACAAAATGTGCTATGGCCATCGGAAATTAAATGGTTTGCCAAATCCTCGGGTACAACCAACGACCGGAGTAAATTCATTCCTGTTAGTGAAGAGTCGCTAGAAGAATGTCATTTTAAAGGTGGAAAGGATTTGTTGTCTATCTACTGCCATAATCGCCCAGACACGAAGATATTTACGGGGAAATGTTTGGTTTTAGGCGGTAGTCATCAAATCAATCAATTAAATGCCGACTCCTGGTATGGAGACCTTTCCGCCGTACTGATCAAAAATCTACCTTTTTGGGCCGAGTTTTATCGTACCCCTGACCTGTCAATCACATTAATGGACAATTTTGAAGAAAAGGTAGAAAAGATTGCACAAGCAACCATCGATGTCAATGTGACTAACATTTCGGGAGTACCTACCTGGAATATTGTTTTGGCTAAGAGAATACTTGAAATCACGGGTAAAGAAAATCTTCTTGAAGTGTGGCCTAACCTCCAATTTTACTCCCACGGGGCCGTTAATTTTAAGCCCTATCGCGAACAGTTTAAAAAACTAATTCCTTCCGAGACCATGTATTATCTAGAAACCTATAATGCATCAGAGGGTTTTTTTGGAATACAGGACCAGCCAAACTCGGAAGAAATGCTCCTCATGCTTGACTACGGCATTTACTATGAGTTTTTACCCATGGAGGATTACGGAAAAGAAAACCCTCCTACCTTAAGCCTAGATGAGGTTGAGCTTCATAAAAATTATGCCATCGTTATTTCTACTAATGCTGGTTTGTGGAGATATGTGATTGGTGACACTGTTCGATTTACTTCATTATCCCCTTTCCGTATTCAAATTACCGGACGCACCAAACATTTCATCAATGCCTTTGGCGAAGAATTAATTATCGATAATGCCGAAAAAGCGTTAGAAGAAGCCTGTAAACGCACTCATGCCCGTATTCGTGAATACACAGCCTGTCCAATCTATTTTAAAGATAACCAAGGGGGGGGACACGAATGGATTATCGAATTTGAGCATCTTCCCGACAGCCTAGAGCACTTTACCGATATACTCGATCAGACCCTGAGAGAAGTAAACTCTGATTATGACGCTAAACGTTTTAACAGCATGGCTATGAAAAAACCACTCATCCATGCTGTTCCAGAAGGTACTTTTTTCTCTTGGATGAAAAGAAAGGGCAAACTAGGTGGCCAGCATAAAGTACCACGGCTCGTGAATGAAAGAATATATGTTGATGACATTTTGAGCGTGATGGCATTGAAAGCTTAGTATGGTGTCTTGTTCATTTACAAAAGGCTTTACAATCTTTTATTCTTTGTTATTATAGTCGGTCCTCAAAAAGG
>CAIOLR010000122.1 GCA_903859135.1 uncultured bacterium
AAGTAGCTCATCTGTTATCAGGTATAGGAAAAAGTAGTTCATTTTTGGCCAAAAAAAGACTAAATTTGTGTACCAGCGTTGTTATAAATTCGTCGTTAAATATCTTACATTGGTAGCCCAATGAAAACAAGAGAAGTAAACGAACTAGCCGAGCAGTTGGACGAACACAGCCGCAAAGCGATATTGCAATTAATAGACTTAAAATCTGAAAATGATATGAAAGAGACCGTTGTGCAGCTCAAAATAATGGATAAGCATTTGGAGCTTTTAAGCAAACATCTGGTTTCTGTTGAAACCAATATTAAAGCTGAAATAGAAACAAAAATAGCTACTGCCTATTGGGTTATCGGAGTTGTTGGTGGGGTTGTTTCCATTTTGTTGGCTATTTTGGCTTTGAAGAAATAGCCAGCTAATCTTTTTTGATTTTCAATCTCCTCAAAATCCTCCCATCAATTGCGAGATGAAATAACCCACAATGCTGGGATATAAAATAATCGTAATAAGTACCCCAGCTATTGCTCCCAGAAAATGCGCATCATGATTAATACTGTCTTGCGCGTGGTTCGTTGCATACATGCAATATCCCAAAAACAGGAACCCATACAAAACTGCAGGAATGGGGATCGGAATCGGTAGGATGAGCATCTTGGTTAAGGGATAAAATAGGATATAGCTAAAAACTACCGCACAAACAGCCCCCGATGCGCCCAAGCTGTTATACCAAAAATCATTTTTATGCTTGATGATCGATCCCATATCGCTCAAAATCAAACTCACAACATAGAGCATGCCAAACTGGATATGTCCCCAGCTACTAGCACTAGCAAAAGTGCGTTCTAAAGGAAAAGCAAAGAAAAAATAAGACAACATATTCATCAGCAAATGCATCCAATCGCGATGAATTAAACCACTGGTAATAAGGGAATATATCCGACTACCCCGATTCACGCTGTACGGATGAAGCATGAATTTTCCGTAAACCTCCGCATTGGAAAATGCAAATAAGCTGGTTATAATGGTGATTAGGAATATAATCGTGGCAACAGGGGTTTGTGTGATAAACTCTTCCATGAATGAATTGAAATTTTGAAGGTGATACTATTGGGCGAGTGCATCTTGCTGCTAAGCCATAAAATCCAGTTTTGCTAGACCAAGAGTTGATTACGGGAAAGCTTTTTAAGAAAAAAAACGAGTGCCAGTTTAATTGGGGGGTGAATCAAACAAGGGGGGTAAAATAATGGCCACTATTTTATTTTAAAAGCAAGAAAAGCGACAAAAAGAGTAAGCGCACCCCATGCGATTCCTATTACCCATTTCATGGTATCAATTTTATCTTCCACGTGTGCAAACTTGCTATCTATTTTAGATAATTCTGCCCTTATACCTCCAAATTCACTTTGTATCTTCATCAGAACCTTTTCCATATCGCTTTCCGTTTTAATATTTATGGTTTCAATTATTGCAGCACGATTTTTTTCATCGAGCTTGCTTGTCGCGTTGTTCAATTCATGAATATCCATCACCACAAAGTTAATCAAAAAATGGCAAAGCTGTTTCGCCTGTCCCTTCGGTTTCGGTAGGTGTGTAAAATCTGTATCATGCTTGTACCCTGAGCCTTTCGAAGGGAAGGTTTTAGGAGCGAAAAACATACCGATTTTAACTGAACTTACGCAAGTGCAAAAAAAATTAATATTTTTTTACTTTGTGTGTAAAAAATATATCTTTACAGCCATTAAGAAACTATAGTTTAATTAAACAATTTAAATCTAAATTCATGAAATCAACTCAAAAATTTTTATGTTATTCGCTTGCTCTGGTGGGGGCAGCACTTATGTTTTCAGTGGGCTGTAAGAAGGGGGACACTGTTGCTGGGCCTACGTATCCCATTTATAATACCCAGGTTCCTACGTTAGGTCTTCAACAGCCAAAACAAGTTGTTCTTTCTGGTGGTCTTAATACTGTTGCTCCTGGTTCTCTTTCCTTTAGCACGGCAGGTGCTCTGGATCTAATAGCTGCTTTTGGTGCTAGTACTCCTACTACAGGATTTTATGTCTATGCTTGGGGGGTTACCACGACGACAAATCCTGTGACGCTTACTTGGGGCAGCGCTGCGGCTCCTATGACAATCGGAGCAGCATCGGCAACTGCGCTGGGTGTAGACTTCTCTGCTGCATTAAGTACAACAGCATCGTACGCGGCATTGAGTCCTTGTGTTACTGGTTCAGGAACGGTAACATGGGTGGTTACATCCTTCGCTACGAATAGTTCTGGTACTGTTACATCTGCTCTCTCTACAACCATAAAAACTGTACTATAATAACACGTGTTGAGCTAGCTCAGTAATTGATTTGTTATTTTGTCTGCGTACCATGGTAGACGCAAGCCAAAAAGATAAAGCACCTCTTCTTTAAATAGGAGGGGTGTCTTTGTTGTAAAGGGTGGGGCTTGTGTGTGTGAATTTGTTAGCATTAGGATTTTTAGCATTAAAGGATGCTGGAAGAATGAGGATGCTAAGTAGTCGGTCCTCAAAAAGGAATCAAGTATCACATTATTAACAATTTACATTAAAATATGTGTATAAAATTATGCAATAAATGGATGTATTTATAA
>CAIOLR010000123.1 GCA_903859135.1 uncultured bacterium
ATGTGATTGTAAAAAAAGCCCCGTTTATGAGCCTTAAAATGGCGAATAAACGGAATTAAAAAGGTGGTAGATGAAGGGCGGAAATAACCATCCGAATGAGGCGAAAGGGCACGAAGCGAAGGGCATCTACTTGTATAGCAGAGCTGTGCCCTTTCGACAACGAATTACGCACACTACGACATAAAAAAAACCCCTCAAAACTTGCCGGTCACGAAGGGTTTAGAAATAAAATATCGATGACCAAAACTAATGATTTACGTTCAAAAGCAAAAATAGTTTTATCTGATTGGCTTAATAATCAAGATTGGGATTTATGGACAACCCTTTCTACTGGATATGAACTAACCCTTCCAGCTTCACGAAGGGCAATGATAAGATTTCACGATACAGTATCTAAAAAAAATCCGTGTAGTACTTTTTGGGCATCAGAGAAATTTGATGTTAAGGATGGTTTTCATATTCATACTTTATGGAAGTTTGAAAATAATATATCTAAAAGAGAAACATATCGTGAATTTGTAAAGGATTGGAGAATTACCTGTAATACTAAAGATGCAAATATCTATTCAAAAAGATATAATATGAATATGGGAGCTCATAAGTATATATCAAAATACATAACAAAAGAAATAACTGATTACGATTATTTTGATAGTAGTTTAATTTCAAAAGAAACTATAAATAATAATATTCAAAAGTTTAATGAAATAGGTAGAAATATATCAGCTAAAAGAAAGATAGAAAAACTATGCAAACAATATGGAGTAGAGTATAAAGATGTTAAGTCAGATTATTATAAAGAAATAATGGATAATAAAATTTGGTATGAGGATATTAATAAAATAGAATCAAAAATATATGGAAAATAAAAAATGCCTTCAATGTGGTAATGAATTTGAATTTAAGTTAACGCCAGGTGTAGAGAAAAAATATTGCTCAAAGCAATGTAGAATGAGAGCAGGTAACAATAGAAGATTTGATAAAATTAAAAATGATATAATTAATGAAGCAAAAGCCAACACCATATCAGAGCCCGAAAGATATCCCGAAAGTATGGATAGAGTACAAAGGATCAGTTCACGAGCTCCCTATGGATTCGGGAATATTACCGATAATCATTTGGAAACTATTAAAGAGCTATATGAAGCCAAAACGGAGACTAACTTCTATAAGTTAAAAGTAGAAACATTAGAAAAAGAGAATAGTGAATTAAAGATTGAATTAATGGAATATGAAAACGAGGAAAGTGAAGAAAATGAGGACAAAAGTAATGGGTGGTTAAGTGGTGTAAGTGAGCACTTTCCTACATTAGTAAAATCATATAGCGAAAATCCTGAAGCAACTATGGGATTTTTGGGTAGTTCGGTTAATATGATATTTAATTCAATACTTAAACCTAAAATAAATGGCACGTCCGTTTCTTCCTGATGAATTAAGAAAAGATACAGCAATAAAAGTCAGATTTTTAGAATCTGAAATGAATATTCTATTAAGACAAGCTAAACTACATAAGTGTAAAACAATATCCGAATACATACGAAAATTGGTTAAACAAGACATATCTAAAGGTAAAATAGGTAAAACGTTACCCGATATATGTTGATATGGTGTTGATAAATGTGCACCAATTAATGTAAAAAGTTTGTATATTGCATCTGAAAAGATATTGTTTGAGCTCTGACTCGGCTTGTCAACTCGAACCAATCACGAGCCATCGGGAACCAATTAGGGGCGATTTTAGCCCCTAATTGGGGATGGCGAAGGGATAATGTGATTGTAAAAAAAGCCCCGTTTATGAGCCTTAAAATGGCGAATAAACGGAATTAAAAAGGTGGTAGATGAAGGGCGGAAATAACCATCCGAATGAGGCGAAAGGGCACGAAGCGAAGGGCATCTACTTGTATAGCAG
>CAIOLR010000124.1 GCA_903859135.1 uncultured bacterium
ATAAAGCAGGTCAAAATTTATGTCAAACTTACTTTGCGTACCTTTGTGCCTTAATTAGATGAGACACAACACTATCGGAATAATTTTGGTGAAGAAATGAGTATACTATCTACAGAACAATTAGGGCACGCTTTTAACGATACTTGGCTTTTTAAAGAGCTTTATTTAGGCCTAGAAAAAGGTGATCGGGTAGCATTGGTGGGTATTAATGGAACTGGAAAATCTACGTTATTGCGTATTTTGTCGGGGTCCCTCTCGCCTTCTCAAGGTAAAGTTGTAACAGAACGAGACTTGCGGATTGGTTATTTGGAGCAAGATCCGAAGTTTAACGAAAATGAAAGCATCAGTGATTTTATTTATTCCATTAATAATGTACAACAACAGCTTATTCGAGAATATGAAGAAGTGATTGGGAATGAGCATCCAGATGAGAGGCGTTTGAACTATTTAATGGATGAGTTAAGCAATCAAAATGCCTGGGAATATGAGTTTGAGATTAAGAGTATTTTAGGCCGACTAGGAATTGAACATTTAGATCAAAAAATAAAAACGTTATCTGGTGGCCAGAGGAAGCGTTTAGCTTTAGCAAAATTGTTAATAGACGACCCTGATGTGTACATTCTGGATGAGCCAACCAATCATCTCGATATTGAAACCATCGAGTGGCTGGAAAGCTTCCTTACAACAGGACAAAAAACAATTTTGCTAGTGACACACGATCGCTATTTTTTGGATCATGTGTCGAACCAGATTATCGAACTCGACCGAGGAAAACTGTTTGCTTACAAAGGGAATTATAGCTATTACCTCGAGAAAAAAGCAGCGTTAACTGCTGCGGAGGATGTTGCTTTTGATAAAAATAGCAACCTGTTGCGACGCGAGTTGGAGTGGATGCGTAGACAGCCAAAGGCTCGAACAACTAAATCTAAATCGCGTATTGATGCCTTTTACGATTTGGAAGAAAAAACGAAAGGCAGACAAGCGAAATCACAATTGGAATTAAGTGTGAATGTATCCCGACAAGGGAATAAAATATTGGAATTAGCGCATGTAAGCAAAGGGTTTAATAAAGTAATTACGATTTCTGATTTTAGCTATACGTTTAAAAAAGGCGATCGAATTGGTGTCGCAGGTAAAAATGGAACCGGAAAATCGACCTTGTTGAATTTAGTTACAGGTACGATAAAACCAGATAGTGGTGTAGTTACTATTGGTGAAACAACCGTGTTTGGTTATTATCGCCAAGGAGGATTGGAGTTTAAGGATGATGAGCGTGTGCTCGACGTAGTCAAAAATGTCGCCGAATACATTAAAATGGCTGATGGAAAAATGTTAACGGCAAGTCAGGTGCTTACTCATTTTTTGTTCCCTCCTGCTAAACAATATGGCATGGTGGATAAATTGAGTGGCGGTGAGAAAAAACGCTTGCAGCTCATGCGTGTATTGATGAAAAATCCCAATTTTTTAATATTGGATGAGCCTACAAATGATTTAGATATTGACACCCTCAATGTTTTAGAAGATTTTCTGCTCAATTTTTCGGGTGTGCTGATGTTGGTGTCTCATGATCGGTATTTGGTGGATCGGTTAACTGATCAGTTATTTGTTTTTGAGGGGAATGGCGATGTGTGTATTTATGCTGGAAACTATACAGATTACCGATTAGAGCAAGAAGTGTTAATTACGGCATCCAAAAATGTAAAAAACAAACCTTCACCTGTTGTTGAGCTGGAGAAAAAAGGGGGTAAAAAGCTGAGTTTTAAAGAAGAGAAAGAGCTCGAAAATTTAGAAAATGAAATTCAAGTACTAGAAAAAACAATTCTGGGATTGACGGAGCAGTTGAATGCTGGAATTGCTGAATATGATAAACTAAGTGCTATTTCTAGCCAAATAGAGTTATTAACACAGCAGCTGGATGCTAAAACAGTTAGCTGGTTAAAATTATCAGAATTAAAATCATGACATATCCAGATATTATTGCATCTATTGGCGTTACGCTATTGCTAATAGGTTTCTTTTTAAACTTGCGTAAAATACTATCGACGGATAGTGTTGCTTATAGTATATTGAATATACTTGGAGCTGGTTTGTGTGGGATATCATCTTATATGATTTCTTTCTATCCTTTTGTGATACTAGAAAGCGTTTGGGTTGTGGTGGCAATGGCGCCTCTTTTAAAAAAAATGTTTCACGTGAAACATGCCCTTCGTTCACTTCGGCAGGCTCAGTGGGTGAAGGGTATTGAGCCTGCCGAAATGCAAAATGCCAAAGTAGTGAATAATTGTTTTATAAAAATATTAGATGTTCCACGTGGAACATAGATCGCGATGTTTAAAAAATACGATGTAATAGTAGTAGGTGCTGGCCATGCGGGGTGTGAGGCAGCAGCAGCAGCAGCTAATTTGGGTTCATCTGTTTTGTTGGTAACCATGAATATGGGAACCATTGCACAAATGAGCTGTAATCCAGCTATGGGTGGGGTCGCCAAAGGCCAGATTGTTCGCGAAATTGATGCAATGGGCGGTTATTCGGGTATTATATCTGATAAAACAAGTATACAGTTCAGAATGCTCAATCGATCAAAAGGACCCGCAATGTGGAGTCCAAGAGCACAAATAGATCGGATTCGATTTGCCGAGGAGTGGCGTTTGATGCTTGAACGAACACCGAATGTCGATTTTTGGCAAGATACAGTCAGTGGGCTGCTTTTGGATGGAGATTCCGTATGTGGTGTCATGACCAGTTTAGGTGTCGAAATACAGAGCAAAACGGTTGTATTAACCAACGGCACATTCTTAAATGGAGTGATCCATATTGGTGAGAAACGGTTTGGTGGTGGACGTGCAGCAGAAAAATCGGCTACTGGAATTACAGAACAATTGATTCAACTCGGATTTGAATCGGGTCGGATGAAGACAGGTACTCCCCCACGTGTGGATGGTCGGTCATTGGATTACGCTAAAATGGAAGAGCAATGGGGCGATGAAAATCCAAGTAAGTTTTCATTTACCGATACACTTCCAACAACGAATAAGCGCTGCTGCTGGATCACTTATACCAATGCTGAAGTGCATGAAACTTTGAAGGAAGGGTTTGAGCGATCACCTATGTTTACGGGTCGAATCCAAGGTTTGGGACCACGTTATTGTCCCTCGATCGAGGATAAAATCAATCGCTTTGCGGAAAGAGAGCGGCATCAGATTTTTGTGGAGCCCGAAGGATGGGATACCGTGGAAATTTATGTGAATGGATTTTCAACTTCTTTGCCAGAGGATGTTCAGTACCGTGCTTTGACACAAATACCCGGGTTTGAAAATGCAAAAATGTTCCGACCGGGTTATGCCATCGAATATGATTACTTCCCCCCTACCCAATTGGATCTGACTCTTGAAACTAAAAGTATCAAAAACCTGTTTTTTGCAGGTCAAATAAACGGAACAACGGGATATGAGGAAGCAGCTAGCCAGGGTTTTATTGCGGGTATCAATGCACACCAAAAGGTGAAAGATAAACATGAATTGATCATGAAGCGATCAGAATCTTATATAGGTGTTTTGATCGATGATTTAATTACGAAAGGGACCGAGGAGCCTTATCGGATGTTTACCTCTAGGGCTGAGCATCGTTTATTTTTACGTCAGGATAATGCAGATATTCGCTTGAGCCCCATTGGGCATGAATTGGGGTTGATTAGTGACGAGCGTTTGGAGAAGGTAGAAGCAAAGGTTCAAAAATCGGATGATATTGTGAAATATTTGAAGAAAACGTCCATCAATCCTTCTGAAGTAAATCCCCTACTCGAGAAATTAAATTCAGCTACGCTCAATCAGCATGTTAAAATGGCTCAATTGGTAGGCCGACCACAAATAGGTATTGCCAATCTTCGTCAAATAGATTCTTCCGTTGATATGCTGTTGAAGCAGCATGACCAAGAAACCATTGAACAGGCAGAGATTAAGATCAAATATGAAAGCTATTTTGAAAAAGAGCTTGAGATTATCAACAAAATGAAACGGATGGAAGACCAGGAATTAAATCCTGATTTTAATTATAGTAGCTTGGTTTCTTTATCAAAAGAAGCGCGAGAAAAATTAATGAAAATAAAACCAAGGACGCTGGGACAAGCCTCGCGTATTTCGGGTGTTTCTCCTTCAGATATTTCAGTATTGATGGTTCATATGACTCGATAATTTGCAATATGTTTAAAATCAGTCAGTTGTATGAAAAACATAGGCGCCTTTAAATAAAGGCAACGATGCCATTTTTTTGAATTTTTAGACTTCCTATTCCAAAAAATACAAAAACCTTTCTAATAGCTTAAAAATGACCAATTTTTCAAATAGTAGATTTAGATTAATTTTTTCGGGATATTTTTCTATATCACTCCTGTTTTTGGGATGTGCCAACATGCAGCAGCCTATGGGTGGACCAAAAGATATCACACCTCCCAAGGTGGTAAAAGAAACACCCAGTAATTTGACTCGTAACTTTTCGGCATCAAAAATTGAGATTCAATTTGATGAATTTATTAAACTGAAGAATGAATCTTCAGAGATCAGTATCAGCCCGGCTATTGATAAAATGCCGATTTTTAAAGCCCAAAAAAAAATACTTGATTTAAAGCTTGAGCAAGCATTCGAAAAAAATACGACCTATACAATCAATTTTGGCAAAGCAATCGTAGATGTCAACGAAGGAAATATTCTTCAAAACTACAGCTACGTTTTTTCTACAGGCGATCATATTGATTCTCTGTCGATCAGTGGAAATGTGAAAAGCACAATAACAACTGTCCCGCTTAAGGATGTAACTGTTTTTGTTTTACCAATCGGGCAGGATAGTCTGTTTGGTAAGAAAAAGGCAAATATTTTTACGAGTACAGATTCTGCGGGGAATTTTATACTGAAGAATTTAAGAGAGAATACCTACCGGATTTATGCTTTGAAAAAGCCTGCTGCTGGGGGAGACCGTATTTTTAATCCAAATACAGATGAGATTGGATTTTTGAAAGATTCTATTGTGTTGAAAAAAAACATAAAGGATATAAAGCTGAATGTATTTAAAGAAACTCCCTCAAGTTTGAGAAATCTTGCTGATAAAATTGAAGCAGATGGCCGAATCTTGCTGGTATTTAACAAGCCTGTTGCCGAATTAAAAATAGTGTATCCGGTATCTCTTGATGAAAAGAAGATAGTTGAATTTAGTGCAAAAAAAGATTCAGCTTTCGTTTGGTTGCCTGAGTTGACATTCGATTCATTAAAAATTCAGGCTAGTGATCAAGCTAAATCAGCCATTACGGTGACCATTAATCGGAATAAAAAGGATACGTACACACGTGCTATTTTAGTTTCAGATAATCTCATTAGTAATCAAAAACTAAAGCCTCGTGCTGATCTGGTATTAAGTCTTTCCTCACCAATGGCTGAATTTGATGTTTCTAAAATGAGCTTGCTTCAGGATTCGGTCCCCGTGAAAGGATTTTCATTAGTTAAAGACTCCAACTCGCTCAGAAAGGTGATGGTTAAATTTGCTTGGAGGCCCAATAAGACTTACAGCCTTAAGCTAGCAGATAGTTCATTTACGGATATTTTCAAGACAAAGTCAAAAACCTATTCACGGAAATTTACACTAGATTCGGATGATAATTATGGAAATCTGTCTATCGTGGCAGCTGTTCCCGATACGACTAAAAACTATTTGGTGCAATGGCTGAATGAAAAGCAAATCAGTGTACGCACAGATATTATTTCTACAAATACGGCCATTAAATACCAGACCTACCCTACTGGGAAATATACGGTCCGTGTTGTATATGATGCGAACAAAAATGGCGAATGGGATACAGGTAACGTGCGACAGAAACTACAGCCCGAAAAAATCTGGAATTATGAGAAGGTCATCACACTGCGGGCAAATTGGGATGTCGAAGAGAAAATAGCTATTCCTGCGGATCAGTAAACCATTTGGAGTACATGATATAGTTGTTGGGCAAGCTATTTAGTAGTTGACGCTGTGCATCTGTGATTGGCTTGATTTTTCGTGCAGGTATCCCCGCATATAAATAACCGGACTCGCATATCGTATTTTCTAAAACGATGGTACCAGCGGCAATCATGCAGTATTCTTCAACCACAGAATGGTCCATCACAATGGCTCCCATGCCTACTAGCACATGATCTTGCAATGTACAACCATGCACTAGTGCACGATGGCCAATAGAAACATTATTGCCAATGATGGTAGCTGCTTTTTGATAGGTGCAGTGGATAACTGTACCGTCTTGTATATTGCTGTTATTGCCAATTTGGATAGAATTGACATCTCCTCGAATCACGGCGTTAAACCAAACGGAGCATTGATCGCCCAAAATAACATCTCCCACGAGTGTGGCATTTTCTGCGATGAAACAATCGTTGCCCCATGCGGGGTATTTTTCTAAAACGGGAAGGATTAAGGCCATTGGGTTGATTTGAGTACAACTTGGCGGGCTAGCGTGCCCTATTAATAGATGATTTATACTGGTAATGGTGGAATTAATAATGATCTTTTACGGATAATATGCTGAGTATTGTAAGAGTTGCATTCGGCAATATTTCATAGATCAATCGATATTCGCTATTTATTCGCCTTGATTATCTTCCCGAAAGTTGATGTTTTAATCGTTCGGGTTTTCCAATTCCTTTGAAAGGATGGTTAATCATATCAATGATGAATTAATTGATCCTCTTCTGTATCTGCTTATTCCCTCATTGTTTCCAAAATGCTAAATCCTTAATTGCTTGACTCGAGTATATTACTTTCATAGGTCTTCAGTTTTTATCTTAACACCTTTTGCTTACGAAATTTCTTTCACAAACTTAGGATCGTAAGGACTCTTTTACTCTTTTTTTAAAAGGAATATTCAGTGCTTTAGCCAATTGCTCAAATAAGCTGATCTGCTCTTTTGATTGAGGATGTAAGATGATTGTTGTCATGAGAGGTTTGGTTTTGCATAACGTTACACAAATTTAGTCATATAGGATTAGTTTTGTGAATATGAAGCACAAAAAGACCAGACCTCAGTCAGCCAAAAAACACGAAATTATTCGCCCAATTGATGCATATTTCAATAAATACGCCGAGAGCCATCAACATCCAATCAATAAGCGTATTCACTGGGTGTGTGTTCCCTTGATTGTTTTCAGCCTGTTTGGCTTGGTTTGGGCAATTCCATTTCCCTATTTAGGCTTTTTGGGTAGGTATAATGGCTTTGTAAACTGGGCTTCATTTCTGATTAGTTTTTCGATTTATTGCTACTACAAATGGTCTCCTACTTTATCGTATGTGATGTTATTAGTCATTTTTGTTTTTTCGGCTGCTGTGGTGGGATTGGAGCAGGCTCATGATCACCGTGCGTGGCCCCCTATGTGGCATATTTGTCTGATTATTTTTGTGTTGGCTTGGGTTGGTCAGTTTGTTGGACACAAAATAGAGGGGAAAAAGCCATCTTTTTTAGACGATTTACAATTCTTGTTGATAGGCCCAATTTGGTTGGTGCACTTTTTATTCAAAAAGATAGGGCTTCGGTATTAGTGATAAAAAATAAAGCAGGTTATCCTTCGATGAGGTCGCCTATAAACACAATATCTGCATGTTAGATTTATACTTTTCAAAAAATTATCAATAGGTGTGGTAAACTTAAATTCACAACGATGGAATAAAAACTTTCTTTTTGGTGTAAAATAAATGAAAATATTGAAAAAATATTTTCATTTTAAATGTTAAATAAGATATTTGGCAAACTATCAGTGATACGTAGGCCTGATGATGACTGATAGTTGAAACACTTATTTATAAACATTTATTTTTTTAATAATGAAAAATTAAACACACTTGATGTGATGAATGTAGAGTTATTAAACTCAAAAGAATTAGTGTCAACCTATGTTGGATTATCAATTGGAGCATTCACGGTAGACAAAACGGAAGGAACCTATAATACCAAAGGAGAACGTGTTCCTGTCTCATATACCCTTCACCAGTACGAACTTAAAATTGATCACAAAGTTGAGATACCTTTTAGTCAGTTGTTTGCGCATAAGGGGACGGCGTCTGCCTAATTTATAAAAAATAGTCGGGGCTCTTTATATTTCCTAAATGGATATTATGTGGACCCCGATTGTTTTGTATTTCTTCAAAAATATCCCTGTTTTTTAGTGTGCCTCTAGCCAGTTGTTTCCATATCCGGCTTCTACTAAAATCGGTACACTCATTTTTATAGCACGTTGCATTCGTTCCAAAACAATTTTTTTCAAGACTTCGACTTCCGATTTTGGTACATCAAAAACCAATTCATCATGTACCTGCATCGTCATCTTTGAATTTAGTTTTTGATCCTTGATGTCCTGATGGATGTTGATCATGGCTATTTTGATCATGTCGGCAGCGGAGCCTTGGATGGGGGCATTGATGGCATTTCGCTCGGCAAAACCACGTACAGTTGCATTTGCAGAATTGATGTCACGTAAGTATCGACGCCGGCCCATAATGGTTTCTACATAGCCATTTTCTTGGGCAAATCGAATCGTATCCGTCATGTATTGTTTTATTTGGGGATACTCGGTGAAATAATTGTCTATCATTTCTGCGGCCTCTTTACGCGGTATTCCTAGGCTCTGAGAGAGCCCAAAAGCAGATTGACCATAGATGATTCCGAAATTAACAGCCTTGGCATTCCGTCGCTGTGTGGATGTTACTTTGCTTAGTGAAACACCATATACTTTGGCTGCCGTTGCGGTGTGAATATCAAGTCCATTTTGAAAAGCATCCAGCATGTTTTTATCCTGACTGATTTCTGCAATTAATCGGAGTTCTATTTGGGAATAATCGGCAGAAAGCAATACATGGTCCTGATCGCGTGGAATGAATGCTTTGCGTACTTCTCTACCACGTTCGGTACGAATAGGAATGTTTTGTAAGTTCGGATTATTGGAACTTAAACGTCCAGTAGCTGCTACTGCCTGATTGTAGGATGTATGTACGCGTCCCGTTTTTTTATTGATCATCAGTGGCAAAGCATCCACGTAGGTCGATTTTAGCTTTTGTAGTTGTCTGAAGTCTAAGATATCTTTTACGATATCACTTTTAGTGGACAGGCCTAGAAGTACCTCCTCTCCCGTTTGATATTGCCCTGTTTTGGTTTTTTTCGCTTTCGGGTCTAAGTGTAATTTATCAAAAAGAACCTCTCCCAATTGTTTCGGCGATGCAATATTAAATTTGACACCCGCCTTTTCGTAAATACTTTTTTCTAAAGCCTTGATGTCAGTATCCAACAATGCTGAAAACTCTCCCAATGCATTTTGATCAATTTTAACACCTTCATGTTCCATTTCACTCAGCACATAAATCAATGGATTTTCGATTTCTTTGGCCAGTTTGTCTGCATTTACTGCTTTTAATAGGGGTTCGAATACTTCTTTTAGCTGCAACGTGATGTCGGAGTCTTCGGCGGCGTATTCTTTTATTTTTTCGAGCTCGACATCGCGCATGCTGCCTTGCTTTTTTCCTTTAGCACCAATCAAAGAGGTGATGCTGATCGGTGTGTAGTTCAAAAAAGTCTCTGAAAGTAAATCCATGCCGTGACGCGAATCTGGATTGAGTAAATAATGAGCCAGCATAGTATCAAAAAGCTCCCCTTGAATCTGGATGTCGTACCAACTCAATACCAGCATATCATATTTGATATTTTGTCCTACTTTGAGGATGTTTTTGTTCTCCAAAACAGCTTTGAACGCATGCAAACGAGTTCGGCTCTCTGTTTGATCTTGCGGCATTGGAATATACCATGCTTCACCCGGTTTTATGGCAAATGATAAACCGACCAGTTCGCAATCATTCGCATCTAAGCCAGTCGTTTCGGTATCAAAACAAAAATAGGCTTGTTGACTTAGTTGTTCGGCTAGTTTCTTTATCTCCGCTAAGGTATTTACCAAATGGTAGGTATGCGGTGTGTTTTCAGCTGTCTTTGCGCGCATTGGTAGCTTTTCTAGAATGGGTTTTGTTACTACGCTAGTTTCGGCAACGAGGGCTCCAAATAAATCCATTTGCCCCGTTTTATTGGCTTTCAATTCGGCTACACTAAAGTCTTCTCCAAAAACTCTTTTTCCAAGAGTTCGAAACTCAAGTTCAGCAAAAAGGTGTTCTAGAACTGGGCGATTAGGCTCTTCCAAACGAAGCTTTTCTTCATCCAGCTCAGTAGGCACATCGAGCAAAATGGTTGCTAGCTTTTTGGAAACCAGACCCTGTTCTGCAAATTGTTCTACATTTTCGCGCAATTTTCCTTTTAGTTGATGGCTATTGGCGATAATATTCTCAACAGATCCATATTGTTTGATTAGTTGCTTGGCTGTTTTTTCGCCCACGCCAGGTATTCCTGGGATGTTGTCGACGGCATCGCCCCACAGACCCAAAATATCAATCACCTGCTCTACCCGCTCGACTTCCCATTTTTCCAAAATTTCTTTTACACCTAATATCTCCATTCCATTACCCATTCGGGCAGGTTTATAGATAAAGATGTGCTCAGAAACAAGCTGTCCAAAATCTTTATCAGGAGTCATGCAATACACGGTGAAGCCTTCCTTTTCTGCTTTCTTGGCAAGGGTTCCAATCACATCATCAGCCTCATAGCCATCCGAAAAAATAATCGGAATATTGAAGCCCTCAATCAATCGTTTGATGTACGGGATGGCTGCCGAAATGTCCTCAGGCATACTTTGCCGATGGGCTTTATAAGCTGTAAAACTGGTATGACGTTCGGTGGGGGCAGCAGTATCAAAAACGACAGCGATATGTGTTGGGCTTTCTTTTTTTAACACCTCTAGGAGGGTATTGGTAAATCCCATAATGGCCGACGTATTGAGCCCAGCAGAAGTAAAGCGAGGATTTTTACTCAAGGCGAAATGCGCTCGGTATATCAATGCAAAAGCATCTAAAAGGAAAAGTTTTTTCATGCGTGTATTTCTTTTAACGGTATTTAAGATGTCGTTGTGCTCAGCTTTTTATGGAATTTTTGGTCCAGATTATAAACGATTTTCAAATTTACTAACATCCATCATGAATCTTGGCTAAGTAAGGTGTATTAGCTAGCCGAACCCAGCACTTTTTTTTATATTGGGCACAACGATCCATTGGGTTGTTATAAACGATGGAAGAATATTTGACAGGAAAAGTGTTGCATGGAAATGATTTTAATTTCGAACAAATTCAACAATGGTATCAGGATGAGAAAGAAGGATACGCAGATCTGGGCAGTAAGAATCCAGATGAATACTATTATTCTTATCACCATCTAAATAAACTGCACGGCTTCAATTACATTGGCAGCGATAAATTTGAGCATGTGTTGGGTATTGGCTCAGCTTGGGGGCATGAGTTTTATCCAATCATAGATCGCATGACCAATTTGCATATTATTGAACCTTCCGATCATTTGAAATCAAGTCAGATACAACATTTGATACCTATTTATACCAAACCCACGATGGAAGGTGTGATCCATTATCCAGATCATTATTTTGATTTAGTGACTTGCTTCTCTACATTGCATCACATCCCCAATGTGTCCTTTGTCTTGCAAGAATTACATCGTGTAACCAAGCCGGGAGGATATATTTTATTGAGAGAACCCATTATTTCAATGGGCGATTGGAGATATCCGAGAAAGGGATTGACTAAACACGAAAGAGGCATACCCTTGGAGCTATTTAGAACGTGGTTAAAGCAGTTGGATGTTGAAATAGTAAATGAAACGCTTTACTCCTGCATGACGGCTTTTTTTGAGCGTTTTTTGCGTAAAATTTTTAAAAACAATAGACCGATCAGCTCGTATAAAAGGTATGTGCTTTTTGACAAATGGTTTTCACGGATATTTAGTTGGAATTTGCGCTATCATGCCACAAAAAAGCTAGAAAGGGTCGCCCCATCAGGCGTATTTTATGTTTTGAGGAAAAAATAAGTTTTGTTTTTTAATTGCTTTAAGGCCTTAATGCGAAATACAAGACACCATATGGTCATTAACCATCCCCGTTGCTTGCATGTACGCATAGCAGATCGTTGTTCCGAAAAATTTAAAGCCACGCTTTTTCATATCCTTGCTAATTTGATCGGATAGTTCGGTGCGTGGTGGTACCTGCTTATGATCTGTCCAATGATTGATGATGGTTTTTTTATCGGGTAAGAATCCCCAGATATAGTTTGAAAAACTGCCAAACTCTTTTTGGATGTTTAAGAATGCTTGGGCATTGCTAATTGTGGATTTTATTTTTAAACGATTTCGAATAATTCCGGAATCGAGCATGAGGCATTCCACATCATCCTCCGTGAAAGAGGCAATTTTTTGAATATCAAACCCAGCAAAAGCTTTTCTATAACTCTCGCGTTTTCGTAAAATAATGATCCAGCTTAAACCTGCTTGTGCACTTTCGAGTACCAAAAATTCAAAAAGGGTTTGATCGTCGTAAACAGGTTTACCCCATTCTTTATCATGGTATTTCATGTAAAGTGGGTCGGTGCCGCACCAGGTGCAGCGGATGGGCTCGGGTGTTAATTTCATTTTTAAATTTAGAAGGCCAATTTACGTTGAATTTGATCCACATTTTTTAGTTAGTTTCGAATTCAATCACTTGTGTTGTCAAGTTCATTTAACTCAATACCATGTTTGTAGAAGCCATCGAAAAAGTAGACGCCTTCACCAGGCCTATTCATACCATCACCAGGACACACGGGGGATTGGTAACCCCCGGAAGTGCAACGTTATTCTTTGTCAATGATGAGGGTGTTGCGGTTACCTGTAAACATGTTTTAAATGTGATTGCCCAGGCTGATCAAATGAATGCGCATTATGCACAATTTAGAGCAGAGCGAGATAAACTTCCAAAAGATGCCAGCTTTAAAAAGAAGCTGTATGGGCTTGAGCTGAAATATAAATTCAAAAAAGAAACGGTCGTTCAGGTGAAAAATAGTTTTATAAACACCTTCGATCATATTTCAGATATTCAATGCCATGCGCACCCTACGCTTGATTTGGCAATCCTTATTTTCAAGGGCTTCACCAAAAAATATTATACTTCGCATGCTACTTTCTTGAAGGATTCTAGCCAGGCAAAGCAGGGGAAATATTTGTGTAGACTGGGGTATCCTTTCCCAGAGTTCAACAATTTTGAATACAGGGCCGAACGAGATGATATTGACTGGACCCAAACAGGAAACCCCAATTCGCCAAAATTTCCATTAGATGGCATCATCACTCGATTTGTTGGACAGGATCATCAACTTGCTTCGATCGAAATGAGTACACCTGGATTGCGCGGGCAAAGTGGGGGGCCTTTGTTTGATCGAGAGGGAATTGTTTATGGGATGCAACACCTCACCAGTCATTTACACTTGGGATTTGACATCAAAGAAAAAGAAATCATTCAAGATGGAAAAAAGACAAAAGTTTCGAACTTCCCCTTTTTACACGTAGGACACTGCATCCACGTCGATCGAATAAAGGATTTTTTGAAAGAGCATCATATTAATTATGACGAGAAGTGATGAAGTAAAAAATCAGCGTTTTTTCTTTCCACCCATTTTTGAGTTTGTTTTTAAAGCAGGGAATTTCATCTTATAATCTACTTTGATGAAGCCTTTTGAGATACTTTCTAGTTTGCTTTTCAACATCGCTTTTCGCAGAGGACTTAGTTTATCAACAAATAATTTACCCTCAATGTGATCGTATTCATGCTGTATGATGCGGGCAGCCATTCCACTGTAAGTCTCCTCATGTGCATTCCCTTTTTCATCGAGATAAGAAATGCGTATGGTTTCTTGTCTTTGGATATCTTCACGAATATCAGGAATGCTTAAACAACCTTCGTTAAAGGACCATTTATCACCATTTTCTTCCAGTATTTGAGCATTGATAAATATTTTTTTAAAATCTGCTAAACCCTCTTGGTCTTCAGCAAAGGGCTTAGCATCTACGATGAACAGCCGAATACTTAATCCGACTTGTGGTGCTGCCAAGCCTACCCCATGTGCGGCATACATCGTTTCGAACATGTTTGAGATGATGGCGTCTAGCTCTGCGTGATTGGGCTCTATTTCCGATGCTTTTTTACGTAAAATGGGATCTCCGTATGCGATGATGGGCAGTTTCATGGCTGCAAAAATACGAAATTACGTCTACCGAGCACTATTTTAATAAATCAGGTCTTCTTTTTTTAGTACGTTCCAATGCCATGTCGTGGCGCCAGTTGTTAATCAATGCTTCGTTGCCGCTTAATAAAACATCAGGAACCTGGTGTCCATTCCAATCCGCTGGGCGAGTATAGATAGGGGCATCTAAAAGCTCGCCTTGGAATGAATCCGAAAGCGCAGAGGTCTCATCTGAAAGAACACCTGGTATCAAACGAATAACGCTATCTACCAATACGGCTGCAGGAAGCTCTCCTCCCGAGAGTACATAATCACCAATAGAAATTTCGCGAGTCACAAATACATCGCGTATGCGCTGATCAATGCCTTTATAGTGACCGCAAAGAACGATGATGTTTTGTTTGATGGATAGTTCATTCGCGATGGTTTGATTTAAAACCTCGCCATCGGGAGTCATAAAAATGATCTCGTCATAGGTTCGTTTGGATCGCAAAGCCTCAATGCAATTGGCAAATGGCTCGATACTCATCACCATGCCACCACCACCGCCGTAGGGATAGTCGTCCACATTTTTGTGCTTATTATGCGCGTAATCGCGTAAATGATGAACCTGGATTTCGGCTATTCCTTTTTTTTGTGCCCGCTGTAAAATAGAGTGCGCAAAAGGGCTTTCTAATAATTCGGGTAAAACAGAGATGATGTCGAAGCGCATGAGACTAATTTATGATCAATTACTCTTCCAAATAAAGCTCTAGCAATCCATCTGGAAGATAGACGTGCAGGAGTTGATTTTTTAGGTCAATCTTTTGAATGAAGTCATCATTTAAAGGAAGCAATACTTCTTTATTCTTGTAAAGAAAGGTAGCGATGTATTGTTGTGGATATGCACGAATATCGATGATTTCACCCAACTCACCGTGAGGTTCGGCATGTAACACAAAACCTTTCATATCTGTAAGCATAAACTCTCCTGGACTACGCTCAGGCTTTTGCGTGTTGGGCAGGTATGCTTTTTTTCGGATGATCTTTTCAGCCTTTTCAATGGTATCTAAATCATCAAAAAAGAAAAGACCCGTTTGATTGTTTTGAAGTTTATACGAGGAGACAAAATAAGGAACTAGTTTGCCGTCAATATCTACAAACAGGACTTGTAAAGGAAGGTCACTGGGAGTGTCATATTCGAAAAAAATCTGGACCTCTCCCTTTAGCCCTTTCGTTTTGGTGATGTAGCCAATGTAAAAACAATCTTCAATTTTCATGTGATATAAAAAAAAGAACGTCATTGTAAATGTGTAATGACACATCACAATGACGTTTAAATTATTTTTTTAGAGATTTTTACTCTGCAGCAGGAGTTTCTTCTGTTTTTTCTTCAGAAACGGATGCAACTGGAGTTTCTTCCTTCACCTCTTCGGTAGTTTCGGCAACGGGAGTCTCCTCAACAACTTCTTCTACAGGAGGAGTGTTTTTAGCTACGATGGTAGCAGCCATTTCTTCTTTCTTTTTTGCTTCGGCAATTAAGCTTGCTTTTTTAGCTTCATCTCTAGTGCGTGTTAAAGCATCTTTTTTGCTTTCTATTTTGCCTTCTTTACCTGCTGTCCATGTTGTGAACTTCGCTTCAGCTTGTTCAGCTGTTAATGCGCCTTTTTTCACACCACCTTCCAAATGTTTTTTGTATAAAACACCTTTGTAAGAAAGGATTGCGCGACAAGTATCAGTTGGTTGAGCACCTTTGTTCATCCAATCCAATGCTTTTTCGAAATGGATGTCGATAGAAGCTGGATTCGTGTTTGGGTTGTATGATCCGATACGCTCGATGAATTTACCATCTCTTGGAGCTCTAGCATCTGCTACTACCACGTGGTAATAAGGTTTTCCTTTTTTACCGCATCTTTGTAATCTAATTTTGGTTGCCATGTTTTGGTGTTTATGTATTCAACATATTCTCCGGAGGATATGTTCCTAGCGGGACCGCGAAGATAAGAATAATAAATTGAATTTGAAATGCTTTTGGCTTGCTTTTTTAGACAGAATGGTGTTTCAGCAGAGGTGCCGTTCCACATAATCAATCAGTGCGTGTATCACCTTGATATGTATTTCTTGAGCCCGATCGGCGTATGGGGCATGGGGCGCGCGTATCTCCACATCACACAAAGATGCCATTTGACCACCATCTTTTCCTGTTAAAGCAATCACGTGCATGTTTTTCGCTTTGGCGGATTTGATGGCATTTAGTACATTTTCGGAGTTTCCGCTGGTGCTGATGGCAAATAGTACGTCGTCCGATTGTCCAATCGCTTCTACCATTCTGGAAAATACGAATGCATAACCATAATCATTTCCAACACAGGATAAGTGTGATGGATCGGAAATAGAAATGGCCGCTAATGCGGGGCGGTCGTTGCGATATCTGCCTGAAAGCTCTTCGGCAAAGTGCATGGCATCGCACATAGAGCCCCCATTTCCACAAGAAATAATTTTATTCCCACGTTGAATAGCCTTCACAAGTACCTGCCCCGCAGATGCGATTCGCTTGAAATTTTCATCATCCGATAAAAAAGTGTCAAGAATTGTTTGTGCTTGTTCAAAATGCTGTTTAATATGATCCATTCAATGGTTTTTTAGGTGGTCTGAAGACGATGTTCACAATTTGTTCGAACTCGTTAGACTTCGAACAAATTGTGAACTGTTGGGTGTTGAGTTTGTCGAAATGTAGAGGGCCAGGTTGAGGCTTTTTATAAAGACAGTATCTCCACAATTTTCAATAATTCCTGATCGATATCAGCCACGTGCTTGATCGCATTTCTAAAGGGCGTATAGTGAATTTTTCCGTTAATGACACCAATCATTTCGCCTCTTTGGCTACCGATGAGGGCTTCTACAGCAGCGATACCTAATCGACTTGCAAGTACTCGATCCATACAGCTTGGGGCTCCTCCGCGTTGCATATGGCCTAGTATCGACACTTTGGTATCGATGGTTGGGAATTTGTTATTTACGGCTTTCGCTATTGCAAATGCTCCACCCACGTCATCGCCTTCAGCAACAATAATAATTTTAGATGACTTGTCTTTTCTGCCTTTTTCCAATCGGTTTAGCAGGGCATTGATATCCGTGCGCGATTCGGGTATTAAGATGGCTTCTGCGCCTGATCCGATGCCACTTCGGAGCGCAATAAGCCCCGAATCTCGGCCCATGACCTCCACAATAAATAAGCGATCGTGCGATTCTGCCGTGTCTCTAATTTTATCAACCGCTTCAATGACCGTATTAATGGCCGTGTCATATCCGATAGTGTAGTCTGTGCCTGCCAGATCATTATCGATCGTACCCGGTAAGCCGATGACTGGAATATCAAACTCTTCAATGAAAATATTGGCCCCGGTAAAAGTGCCATCACCTCCAATGGCTACAAGTGCATCGATATTTTGACTTTTGATTTGCTCATATGCTTTCTGACGGCCTTCTTTGGTGCGAAATTCTTGACTTCTTGCTGTTTTTAAAATGGTTCCTCCACGTTGAATGATGTTTGCTACTGATTTACGACCCATTGGAATAAACTCTCCACTGATCATCCCTTCGTATCCTCTCATGATACCCATCACTTGTAGATCATAATACAGTCCCGTTCTTACAACTGCGCGAATCGCAGCATTCATCCCTGGCGAATCTCCACCAGAAGTGAAGACACCAATGTTTTTTATTTTACTCATATTTTTTTGTTATTGAAAACTTCAGTTCCCTTATCCAGAAACTGAATGTATTTATTTATATCAAGATCAAAAGCCTGAGGAGGAACAAGCAATTGTCCTTCTGGGTTCACTAGAATGTAATAGGGTTGGGAATTTGTACCAAACCCGGAAGCCTGTAAATCACTCCATTTTTGTCCGAGCGTTTTAATTTCTTTTGCACTGAACTTGGAAATGTATTGTTCATTTTTTGGCAATTCTGTTTTATCATCTACATACAGGGAAATCAAAACGTAATCTTGTTTTAGTTTTTGCAATACTTGAGGGTCAGACCAAACGCTTGCCTCCATTTTGCGACAATTGGTGCAACTCCAACCTGTAAAATCTAATAATACAGGTTTGTTTACTTTTTTAGCAAAGGCTAATCCTTGTTCATAATCATAATAAGCATCTAGGCCATGTGGAGCATGAAATAGGCTGACATATTTTTTCCCGTTCGTTTGTGGTGATGTTGCCGAAGGCTCACAACGCGTGTAAAGGTCAAAGGGTTGAGTGGATGATGGAGGAAGCCACGCACTGATTGCTTGTAGAGGAGCACCCCATAAACCTGGAACCATGTAGATGGTAAATCCGAAAACTAACATTGCAAAAAACAAACGGGGCAGAGAGACAAAAGAAAATTCAGAATCATTTTCTAGACGAATTTTCCCCAATAAGTACAGTGCAAATACAGTGAAAATGCTGATCCATATCACCAGAAATATATCCCGATTGACGATGTGCCAATGGTAGGCTAAATCAACATTCGACAAAAATTTAAATGCTAGCGCTAATTCTAAAAATCCGAGCGAAACTTTGAGGGTATTTAACCAGCCTCCTGATTTTGGCATTTCCTTTAGCCATGATGGAAAAATCGCAAAAAGAGTGAACGGTATAGCCAATGCCGAGGAGAATCCGAGCATGCCTATTGCTGGTCCTAGATAAGCACCCTTAGAAACGGCGTCAACTAACAAGGTGCCAATAATGGGGCCTGTGCACGAGAAAGAAACTAAAGCGAGCGTAAAAGCCATAAAAAATAGGCCTACCACCCCGCTTTTATTTGACTTTTTGTCCATTTGGTTAACAAGGCTCGATGGTAGTGTGATTTCAAAAGCGCCCAAAAATGATATGGCAAAGACAATTAGAATTACAAAGAATAACAGGTTAAAGGTGGCACTGCTCGCCGCTTCGTTTAATGCCGAGGCTCCGAAAATCAGGGTGATCAGTAATCCGAGTGCTACGTAAATTAGGATGATCGATAAGCCATAAATAATGGCGTGTTCGATACCTTTAGCGCGTGAACCCGATTTTTTAGTAAAAAAAGATACCGTTAGGGGTATCATGGGGTATATACAGGGCATGAAGAAGGCTGCCAATCCCCCCAAGAATCCGGCTAAAAAAATAGTTAAAAGCGAAGAAGCCTCACCCCGACTCTCTCCTCTGGAGAGGGAGCCTGATCGAATAGTTGTTTCTCTTTTCGTAGAAGATTGAAGTGAAGTTATTGCCCCTCTCTCTTCTGGAGAGGGCTGGGCTGAGGCTATGGAGTCTGATTGACTGGCTATTTTCTTTTTCGTAGCGGATTGAAGCGGGGTTGTTTTCCCCCTCTCTTCTGGAGAGGGCTGGGGCGAGGCGATAGTAAATGCAAGCTCTTCCGGTGGAAGACATTGCGTATTGTTACAAACCATAAACTCAAGACTGCCTTCTACGGCGAATTTATTTGATTTTGTTTTGATTAATTGGGTAAAGGTGACCTCATTTTCAAACCACAATATTTGCATGTTAAAGGTTTTTTCAAAGACAGAAGTAGGCTTTGGGCTTTCAGTGGGTTTGCCTATTAGGGAATACGCTTTAGATGGAGTGAATTTAAATGAAGTAGGTATGGGCCCACCTTCTTTGATGTATTGTGAGTAGATGTGCCATCCTTTTTCAATTTTGGCTTTGAGAACCAATTTCGCTTCGGTAGCACTTATTTGCTCCGCAGAATAGTGCCATTTTACAGGAGCCAAAATTTGGGCCTGTGCTGCTTGCAAGGTAAACAGAAGCAGAAAAACGTAAAGTGATCTTTTCATTTGGATTATTGGATTAATTGCTAATGAACTCGATTTCTTTTAGTCCGTATTCTTTGATTTGATTCTCTGTTTCAACTTCGAGGTAGCCTACTGCATTGACCCCGCATATTTTGCCACTTTGCAGCTTTCCATTGATTCGGTACATACTCCACTCGTTTAAGAGATACAGTTTGCTTAGATATTCAGCACCAATTTCTTTGAATTTGCCCGCCTTTAGTTGAAGATATCTGGCCTCAATAGCACCACAAATTTCTTTTAGTAGGTGTAGTAGGTCATGATCTCGCTGCAAAAGTTGGTTAAACGAAGTTACATTTTTTAGCACAGATGGGAAACTCACTTGGTTCACATTTAATCCGATTCCGATGATGGCATGCTTGATTAAATTACCGTGAATGTTGTTTTCAATGAGCATACCCCCTATTTTTCGGGTTCCTACGTAGCTATCATTAGGCCATTTAATTTTTGCTGAGGTGCCAATGTGTTTTGAAAGAACGTCGTTTATAGCAAGACTAACGGCTTTATTCAAATCAAACTGCTGTTCAATTGGTAAAAATGAAGGATTAAGAAGTATACTGAATGTTAGATTTTTGCCCGATTCACTATGCCATACACGGCCTAATTGCCCTCTCCCAGCCGATTGTTCTACTGCCAATATAACAGTGCCTTCAAGAATTGGCCCAGATTTTGACAGTATATCTTTCAGATAACTGTTTGTGGAGTCAACGAATTTAAGGGTAATAATATTTTGTCCAACAAATAATCCTAAAAAAGTGTTACTTTGCAATGTATATGTTTGCATTAAGAGCGTGAATATTTTTTCAAAACTAATTTTTTTTTAATGGCAAAAAGCAAACTAGCAAAAGAATCCACATCAATTTCTAAGATTGTTATTCATGGGATTCAGGAAAAAAAAGGAAATGAGATAGTACGTTTAGATCTCCGTAATATACATAGTTCAGTGGTCGATTACTTTGTAGTCTGCCATGCCGAATCATCTACTCAGGTGATCGCAATAGCCTCCAGTGTCGAGAAAGAGGTTTATAAATCGTTAAAACAATACCCATGGAAAAAAGAAGGACTGCAGAATGCTGAATGGGTTTTACTCGATTATATCGACGTAGTGGTACATATCTTTAAAACCGACAAACGTGCATATTACGGTATTGAGGATTTGTGGGGAGATGCAGAAATACAGGCTTTTCAGAGTGCTTAGATTTTCTTGCTCCTAATCCCTTTGTTTAGTGCCGTTCAATCCGTATATCAATTTTTGAAAAATAGAAATGAAAGAAAATAAGTCAACGCCTACCATCACAAAAAAAAAAACCATTAGAAAAATACCAGGAAAAAAAATTGTTCCTCAAGCACCCAAATTTAATATCATGTGGCTTTATGCCGCTGTCATAATCGGGATTTTCGTAGTTCAATATTTTTTTACCAGTGATGGTGCCAAAAAAATTTCCTACCAAAAGTTTGAGAATGAAATGCTCAGGCCAGGCGATGTGGAAAAACTAACAGCGTATAAAAATCATGATTTAGTCGAGGTCGAAGTTTATATCAAAAAAGATCGGTTGAAGCTGCCCAAGTACAACGATGCGCAAAATAAAGGAAGCTTCAATACCCCCTCAGCCTCCACTCCTCAGTATCTTTTCACAGATGGTTCATTTGATGGCCTACAAGCGAAATTAAAAGAAGCACAGAAAGACCTCCCTACAGAGCAACAAACGCCGCTTAGCATAGAATCTCGTGAAAGTCCGTGGGCTGGATGGTTCATGTCGTTTATTTTGCCAGTATTGTTGCTGATTGGTTTTTGGCTATTTATCATGCGTCGAATGGGCGGAGGTGCGGGTGCTGGCGGACAGATTTTTAATATTGGGAAGTCGAAGGCCACTTTATTCGATAAAGAATCGCAGGTTTCTATCACCTTTAATGATGTAGCCGGACTTGAAGAAGCCAAGCAGGAGGTGATGGAAATTGTAGATTTTCTAAAAAATCCAAAAAAATATACCAATCTAGGCGGTAAAATTCCTAAAGGAGCATTACTGATTGGAGCTCCAGGCACAGGAAAAACGTTAATGGCTAAAGCCGTAGCTGGCGAGGCACAAGTTCCTTTTTTCTCGCTTTCAGGATCTGATTTTGTGGAGATGTTTGTGGGAGTGGGTGCTTCCCGTGTTCGGGATTTATTCAAACAAGCCAAAGATAAAGCCCCCTGTATTATTTTTATCGACGAGATTGACGCCATTGGTCGTGCGCGTGGCAAAAACAACATGATGGGTGGCAACGATGAACGCGAAAATACACTGAATCAATTGCTGGTAGAAATGGACGGTTTCGGCACCGATTCAGGAATTATTATTCTAGCTGCAACCAATCGTCCCGATGTACTAGATACTGCATTACTTCGTCCAGGTCGTTTTGATCGACAAATTTCTATTGACAAACCCGATTTGTTGGGGCGCGAACAAATATTTAAAGTGCATTTAAAACCACTTAAAATAGTAGCGGATGTAGATCCAAAAAAACTTTCGGCACAAACACCTGGTTTTGCAGGAGCTGAAATAGCCAATGTATGTAACGAAGCAGCATTAATAGCTGCACGTAGGGATAAAGAGGCTATCGATATGCAGGATTTCCAAGATGCAATCGATCGTGTGATAGGCGGACTAGAGAAAAAGAATAAAATTATTTCTCCTGAAGAAAAACGTATTGTGGCTTATCATGAAGCTGGACACGCCATTGCTGGATGGTTCTTAGAGCATGCTGATCCTTTGGTGAAGGTGTCTATTGTACCACGTGGGGTTGCAGCATTAGGTTATGCACAGTATTTGCCCAAAGAACAATTTCTGTACACTACCGAGCAGCTTTTAGATGGCATGTGCATGACCCTTGGCGGCCGTGTAGCCGAAGATTTAGTGTTTGGTAAAATATCTACCGGTGCACAAAACGATTTGGAGCGAATTACCAAATTGTCGTACGCCATGGTGACCATCTACGGCATGAACGACAAAGTGGGTAATGTCTCCTTTAATGATCCGCAGGGAGAATATCAATTTAATAGACCATACTCTGAAAAAACATCGGAGATGATTGATGTAGAAGTTCGCAACCAGATAGATCAGGCATACAAACGTACCAAAGAATTGCTTACGCAAAAGCGGGATGGTTTGGAGCAATTGGCTCATAAATTACTTGAAAAGGAGATCCTTTTCCAAGCCGATCTCGAAGAAATTTTGGGTAAACGGCCATTCGATAATCCTACGACGTATGATGAGTTTGTGAATGGAGAAGAGCATGGAGCCAGTAAGAAGAAGAAAGCCTCTGACAAAGTGAAAGACTTACAGCATGAAGGAGTAGTTGATCACGAAGAAGTAGCAGATCATCATACTAATCTTCCAGAAAATCGGTCATCAAAAGGTTGAGTATAGGGTATTGAGATTTGAGTATTGTGAGTGTTTGGCGTGAATCTAAACATACATTAACCATTTCCTATAATCCCAAATCTTAATACGAATTACTCAATATGCATACTCATTTATGAAAGAAAGTACTTCCAAAGAAAAAATGCTCAAGAAGGTTCGTAAGGCCCTACTCGAGAAAAGGGATAATCCCTATCCTAATTTGGAGGATACATCACTTTATGAGGAATACACTGGTTTTTTAGATATTTTGTTCGCTGAGCAATTCACTGCAGTTTCTGGCAAATTTGTTTTTTGTGAAGATGAAATCTATTTCGTTGAGAGCCTATTGCACCTTGCTGAAGAAAAGTCTTGGCGTAAAACGTATTGTTGGGAACCAGAGCTACAAACGATCCTGAATAAGTATGAATATCCTTTTTACAGTACCGAGGCTCATTTTAAAGAAGCAGAAGTAGGTATTACACTTTGTGAATCTTTAATTGCTCGCAATGGTAGCATTTTGGTTTCGAATGGTAATGCAGCAGGCCGACGATTGAGTATTTATCCACATGCCCATGTGGTGCTGGCTTATATATCCCAGCTGGTGCTCGACCTAAAAGATGGCTTCAATCTTTTGAGAAAAAAACATGGAGAGTCTCTCCCATCCATGATTTCTAACATTACTGGACCAAGTCGTACTGCGGATATTGAAAAGACACTAGTTCTAGGAGCACATGGTCCTAAAGAACTTTTTGTGTTTTTGATCGATGATACTGTTTAATTGTTAGAATCATGAAATGGGTTGATTCAGATGATTGGATGTACTCGGCTGTCATTGCCTCTGTTTTTTGGACCTTTACCCTGTTTTATTGAGCTTTCTATCATTTCGAGTATCTCCTCATTTCCCAATAATCCACATTTCTAAACGCGGTTCAGTAAGTCCTGATTTTAGAAGGACTTACTGAAAGATTAAAGACAGAATTACGATTGTAAGCATTTTGAAATATACCTAGGTCGTTAAGATTTTGCGTGTCTACATCAAAGCTCATCTTAAAATCAAAAAAATACACTAAAAAAGCTCTCTCTTTTGGAGAGGGCTGGGTAAATCTTTTTACTTCGCGTACGACACCGAGCGCGTCTCCCGAATCACAGTCACCTTAATCTGCCCAGGGTACGTCATTTCGGTTTGAATACGGTTGGATAAATCAGCAGCTAAGATTTCTGCAGCAGCATCGGTGATACGCTCGCTTTCTACGACTACACGAAGCTCTCTGCCTGCTTGTATGGCAAAAGTTTTTTCTACACCAGGGTATGACATCGCGAGTGATTCTAGCTCCTTCAAACGCTTAATATAACTTTCTACTACCTCGCGACGCGCTCCAGGACGTGCTCCAGAAATCGCATCACATGCCTGAATGATAGGTGAAATCATCGAAGTCATTTCAATCTCGTCGTGATGAGCCCCGATCGCGTTACAAACCTCAGGATGTTCTTTGTATTTTTCGGCCCATTGCATTCCTAAGATGGCGTGTGGCAATTCGGGATTATCATCGGGTACTTTACCAATATCGTGCAATAGTCCAGCGCGTTTGGCAAGCTTTACGTTCAAACCTAGTTCAGCAGCCATGGTGGCGCAAAAATTGGCTACTTCGCGTGAGTGTTGCAATAGATTTTGGCCATAAGATGACCGATAGCGCATGCGCCCGACCATACGAATCAATTCGGGATGTAGGCCATGAATTCCTAAATCAATGACCGTACGTTCTCCGATTTCAATAATCTCGTCTTCAATTTGAGTTTTTGTTTTGGCTACCACTTCTTCAATACGCGCAGGGTGAATACGACCATCCGTAACCAAACGGTGTAATGCCAAACGTGCTATTTCACGTCGAACAGGGTCAAATCCCGATAGGATAATTGCCTCTGGGGTATCATCCACAATAATTTCGATGCCCGTTGCGGCTTCTAAAGCACGAATATTACGTCCTTCACGGCCTATCACACGTCCTTTGATTTCATCATTTTCAATATTGAAGATAGAAACGGTATTCTCGATCGCACTTTCTGTTGCTGTGCGCTGGATGGTTTGGATCACCACTTTTTTAGCCTCTTTGCTTGCTGTTAGCTTTGCCTCGTTAACAATATCCTTGATTTGCATCATGGCTGTCGTACGGGCTTCCTCACACAAGGAGTTTACTAATTGTTTTTTAGCTTCTTCAGCGGACAAACCTGCTATTGCCTCTAGTTTTTGGGTATGTTCGTCTTTTAAAGTGGCAAATTCGTCTTGTTTTGCTTTAGTGACTTCAATCTGTTTTTCGAGTGTTGTCCTCGTCGTATCAAGTTCTTGCTGTTTGCGGGTTATATTTTCCAGCTTTTGATTAATTGATTGCTCTTTTTGCTTAATCGAATTTTCTCGTTGGTTGATCGTATTATTTTTGCTGTTGATTTCTTTTTCATGCTCAGCTTTCATTTGCAGGAACTTCTCTTTTGCTTCTAATAGCCTATCTTTTTTTAAAATTTCCGCATTGCTTTCTGCTTCCTTAAGCATTTTTTTGATTTTGCTTTGAGTGGCAATTTCTTGGCTTTTTAGCATTTTCTGGAGTAAAAGTCGGCCAATGGCCACCCCTGTTGCTAAACTAAATAAGATGTAAAATATTTTTTCCATAATTTTTTTAAATAAAAAACCGCCTCTAGTTTATAAAATCGTGTATCGTAAGCGGTTCATGCATTGGATTTTTGAATTGCCCGTAAGACTTATTCCGTGATTTCACGGAGGCCTTATTTGGATATCATTCTAACAATGAAAATACGAGACTCTTGATAGTGAAATTCGAAAATTTTAAGACGGTTAAATTTTCGTGCTCTGTGAGTGAAAATATTACTTAGAAAAGAAGTCGGCCAATAGTTGGTCTAATTTAGAAACCTGTTCGGCTACTTGTGTGTGCTCACTTACGATGCTTTTTTCGTTATTGATGGTGATTGTAGCATAGTGCAATGCACACATGGATAATAAGTCCTGCTTATCTCGTACCGCATAGGTTTCCTGATATTCTTTTATGCGATCATTAATTAGCTTTGCGGCCTTACGTATTACTTCTTCTTCCTCCATGTTTACCTTTAACGGATAAACTCTGTCGGCAATATTTATTTTTATGGAGATTTCTCCCATTTGAGCTAGTTTCACTAGTATTGCCTTTTGAGCAATACGATACACTTGTCTATTTCGTCTACAAATTTGCTAATTTTTTGTTTGATGTCAAGAGTTTTTTCATCTAAGCCTAGTTCGTTAATCGGTAGGCCCTCCAATGATCGAGCTAGTTTGAGGACTCTAACCATTTCTTGAAGCTCTTCATTTTTGCTTTTTGAGGCTTCAATCGAAGTTTTTAAATTTTGATTCACTGATCTAAGTAGATCATTTTCGTCTCGTAAAACCGAACAAAGATCTATCAACCTAGTGGTTTTATTTGCTATATGACTTAATTGATCGGCTACTTCTGACATGCTAGTACGTAATACGAATTATTTCCCCCGTATTTCTGCTCCCACTTCTTTTTCGAAACTATGAATTAATTTTTGCATACTTGTTTCAATCTGCTTTTCGTTGAGTGTCCTTTCTTCATCTTGTAGCGTAAAGCTAAGCGCGTATGATTTTTTTCCTTCTGGGAGTTTGTCGCCCACATACACATCAAACACATTGATTTCTTTTAAGAGTGATTTTTCTGTTTTGTGTGCAATTTGCTTCAGTTGATCAAACAAAATAGATTGATCCAGCAGCATGGAAAGATCGCGGCGGACAGCAGGATATTTGGATACTTCGCGGTAGCTTATCTTGTTTTTTCGGATGGTCTTTAAAATCAAATCCCAATTGAAATCTGCATAGAATACTTCATTGGCAATGTCTAGTTTTTTTAATACCGATTTTGAAACAGAACCAAACTGGATTAAGACCTTCTCCCCTTTTAGGTAATGGAGCCCCGCTGATAAATGAGTGTCATCAGCATCTTTAGTAACAAGTCCTTTAATGTTGAGTCGCTGAATAATCGTGTCTACGACCGACTTGAGATTATAAAAACTGACTTGTTTGGCTTTGTTGTTCCAGTTATCGATCTCATTGGCCCCAGTAAGAAATAGGGCTAGACGCTGGTTTTCATAATAGACTCCTTCTTCAGACCAATATGTTTTGCCAAATTCATACATTTTCAAATCTGAATTTTTTCGATTTTGATTATATACGATTGCTTCGAGCCCAGAAAAAAGCAAGGATTGACGCATCGCATCCAGATCAGTACTCAGCGGATTTAATATTTTAACGGCTTGTTCAGGATTGGAAGAATACGTCAGTTTGGTCAACGAATTAGACATGATTTCTACAAAGCCATTGGCCGTTAGTAAATCGGCTATTTTATGTTGTACGATTTCTTTGTCTGGCTTTTCCGCATAATTCAGAGAGGCTCTGATTTGATTGGGGATTTCGATGTTATTGTATCCGTGAATACGTAAAATCTCTTCGATAATATCTACTTCGCGCGTCACGTCTACTTTGTAGGTGGGCACTTGTAGTACGAGGCCTTGTTCGGTTTCAGTTTCGATGGTGATTCCGAGCCCTGTCAAAATAGATTTGATTTCTGATCGGGGAATGACCTTGCCTATCAGGCGATCTACGTGACTATAATGAACTGCAATAGCGAATGGTGGAACAGGAGCGGGATAAATATCTGAAATGGAAGAAGCTATTTGGCCTCCAGCGATCTCCGTAATTAGTATTGCTGCTCTTTTTAAAGCTATAACCGTCATCTCGGGGTCAGTTCCCCGTTCATAGCGAAAGGATGCATCTGTTTTTAATCCATGACGTTTGGATGTTTTGCGGATGGATACGGCATCGAACCAAGCACTTTCTAAAAATATATTGCTTGTTGTTGATTTGATGCCAGATTCAACACCACCAAAAACACCAGCCATGCACATTGCTTTTTCTGCATGGCAGATCATCAAGTCCTCTGACGAAAGTTTGCGTTCGACTCCATCAAGTGTTGTGAATGGCGTCCCTTCTGCACATTTTTTGACGAGTACCTTACCTCCACGAATTTCATCTGCATCAAAAGCATGCAAAGGTTGTCCCAGTTCGTGCAATACATAGTTGGTGATATCCACAATATTATTAATGGAGCGTAAGCCAATTACCTGCAATTTTTCCTTGATCCAGTCTGGGGATTCTTCTACCGTCACCCCACAGATGGTGAGCGATGAATAACGCGGACAAGCTTGTTGATCTTCTACCGAAACAGGTATAATCAAGCTTTGATTGCCACTTGAAAAGGCTTTTATATCAGGCATGATGACCGCCGTGTTTAGATAGGCTGCTAAGTCGCGCGCGACACCCAAATGGGAAGCTGCATCCGCACGATTCGGTGTTAAACCAATTTCGAAACAATAATCGTCTTCTATGTTAAAGTATGATTTTGCAGGAGTCCCAATGGGCGCATTCGTATCTAAAACAAGGATACCTTCATGAGATATTCCTAAGCCTATTTCATCCTCTGCACAAATCATCCCTTCAGAAACCTCACCTCGTATTTTGGATTTATTAATCTTGAACGGCTCGCCCGAAGTGGGGTGAACGGTTGTATTTACAGTAGCGACAACCACCTTCTGGCCTGCAGAGACATTACTTGCCCCACAAACGACCTGCAAGTCCTCATCGCCGCCGATATCTATTTTGGTGATTTTTAATCGATCTGCATTGGGGTGTTGTATGCATTCCTTCACGTGCCCGATTAAAAGTCCTTCGAGGCCTCCTGGTATGGTTTGTACTTTCTCCACACTTTCGACTTCTAAGCCAATATTGGTCAGGATTAACGAAAGTTCTTCAGGGGTATGATCGGTTTTGATGAATTGTTTCAGCCAGTTGTACGAAATCTTCATGTTTTAAAAATGGGAAATGGCAAAGATATTAAAAACCAAACTGGTAGGGGCAGAAAGTTTTCTGCCCAAAATGTGTGAGGTATGGGGTAAAATTGTGCAAATGAGGGTAGAAGAGTTGCTGCCTCCGCTACTTTTTTTCGGGCATTAATACAAAGCGAATCATATTGTCCCCGCTCACATATGCATTTGCCGTTGCTTTCAAACTTGCTGAACTGATATTTTTTAGTGAATCCAGATAGGTTAAAATTGTTCTTGGGTCTTCGTTGTTTTGAGCCTGACCATATAGGTAGCTTAGCCAGAAGTTATTCTCTTTGAGTTGAGTCTCGGTAGTCCGTTTTTCTTCCGCGATAAATTTTTGAACATCTACTTCTTGTGCTCCATTTTGTTTGATTTTATTAATTTCTTCCAAGGTCGAAGCGATTAGTTTTTCCACATTCTCTGGGCCGCATCCGAAGGAAATATTGAAAGTGTAACGTCCTTGAGGGTATTTGCTGTAACTCGCACGTGCACGTACACCATACACCCCTCCTTCATCTTCACGTAGCCGTTCAATTAGTTTGATCGATAATACTTCAGCAAGAGCATCTAATTGATCGTTGTTTCCTTGATTGTAGTTATAATCACCACTGAAAACTAAACGCACACTAGCTTTGGGTTCTTGCCCCTTGTAAATGGTTTTATTAATTCTCCCAGCAGGAGTTTTTATTCCTAGGTCTTTCGCTTCTTCTTTTCGAGCGATGCTGGGTAATCCTCCCAAATATTTCTCCAATAATGGCTTTATTTCATGGGGATCAAAACTGCCGACAAAGGTGAATGTAAAATCGCTGGCATCCGCGAAGCGTTCCTTAAAAATGCTGTAAGCGTTATCTAGATTGATTTGTTCTACTTTTTCAATCGAAGGTCTGGTTCGTCGAATGCTATAATTGCCTAAAACAGCAGCGATTGAATCCGAAAAAACAGTATTTGGATCATTTTCGCGATTTGCCAAACTCCCTTTCAACTGTGTGATATAGCCCTTAAATATTTCTTCGTCTTTTCGTGGCTGTGTAAAGTATAAGTAAACGAGTTGCAAAGCCGTTTCAAAATCTCGGGGAATGGTGGAGCCCATGATCCCTTCATTACGTTCTGAAATAAATGGTTGAACAGAAACGGTCTTACCCGTAAGAAATTTGCTCAAGGCTATCGCGTTGAAATCGCCGATACCGCTTCTACTCACCATGTCGTCGGCATTGTTGGCTGATTGGAAGTCAGCATCGCTGTACAAGGATGTACCGCCTGGGCTATATGCTTGAAAGCGGATTTCATCGTTTTTGAAATTGGTTGGTTTCAATATAATCTTTACACCATTGCTTAAAACCAGGTCTGTTGTACCCAAATCGGGGTCGTTTTTTTCGCTGGTAATTTTGCCAGGTTGGGGTTTGGATGCGAGCAGTGGTTTGTTTAAAAATTCGTCTACGTAAGCGATGATGTGATCCTGCTTGACGGCTTTTACCCAGTCATTCATCGTAGCTTCATCGGGTAGTAGATTTTTATCTTTTTCGGGACCCAGGATCACAATATCCCGATTGGTATCTGTGATATAGGTTCGGGCAAGTGAATTGATTTCTCCGAGTGAAACTCCGGCAATTTTTTCTTTATAAAAATTGTATTTGTACGAGATACTCGGGTATGCGTCTCCATTGAGAAAATTTTGTAGATACGCATTGACAAAATTTCTCGAATCCGTTTTATCTTTTTCTTTATAAGCTGATTCCTCTTGTGTGATGAAGGCCGTTTTAGCACGCTCAAGTTCGGTTTGTGCAAACCCAAAACGTTTTACCCGTTCAACTTCTGTTAGAACGGTTTTGAAACCTTTTTCTAGTTCACCAGGCTTGGCAACGACATATGAGCTTGCGACATCGAGCCCAGCTAGGAATCCTCCAATACTACTTCCTCCTTGCAGGAATGGTGGACTTGCCTGCTTTGTTATTTCACTAAAGCGAGCCCCCATCATCTGGTTGTATAAGGATCGGATGATCTCATTGCGAAGATCGGTCGCTGTTTTAATTATTTTTTCAGGGTGTTTGATAAAGATATGTGCAACTGTAACCGAAAATTCTTTGTCGGTTACGGCTATAAATTGATTTTTATCGAGCAATGGAACGCGATAATTCGTACGTGAACGTGGATGAGCTGGATTTTTCAGATCAGAAAATTTGGCTTTGATCATTTGTTCAACGGCCTGCACATCGATGTCGCCAACGACGATTAATGCTTGTAAGTTGGGGCGATACCAGTCTTTATAAAACTGTTGTATTGTTTCTGGTTTGAAATTTTCCAACACCTCTTCTGTTCCGATAGGCAAACGGTTTGAGTAACGCGAGTTGTTTAGCAGCACAGGTAGATATTGGGTTTGCATGCGTTGATTTGCACCTTTTCCTAAACGTTTTTCTTCTAATACGACACCTCGTTCTTTGTCAATTTCTACAGGGTCGAGTGTTGCATCTTGTGCCCAGTCGCGCATAATTTGCATTCCATGCTTAAATAATTCAGCATCATCAGTAGGTATGGGCAGCTGGTACACGGTTTCATCAAAATTAGTATATGCATTCAAATCAGCACCGAAACGTATACCTGCTTTTTGGAGATAGTTTACGAGGTCGTTTTTGGGATAATTTTTAGTCCCATTAAATCCCATATGTTCCATGAAATGGGCTAAACCTCGCTGGTCCTCATTTTCTAAAATAGATCCTACTTTATTGGTAAGATAAAGTTGAGCCCTGTTTTTAGGTTCTACATTTTTACGGATGTAATAGGTGAAGCCATTGGCTAGTTTTCCTGTTTTGACGTCGGGATCGGGGTGCAATGCTTGCGCGTTTGGGTTGTTATGCGCCTTATTTAGGATTTTGGTTTGGCTATAGCCAGAAGAAATGGTGTATCCTGTTATAAAAAGGATTATGTAGACAACTAATTTAATGTGTTTCATTACGCCGAATTAATTTTTCGCTAAAGATACCAAGATGGGTATACATTGACTGTGATTTTTTATGCATCAGGTTTATTGATAAAAAAAGGCACTGTTTTATTATTTTTTTGTTCATAAGACTATATTTATAGTCAAAATAATTAATCTAAAAAA